>JAWXBT010000051.1:0-6539 GCA_034440315.1 bacterium | reverse complement strand
CAGAATATGCCTTCTCTCGCTTTTCGAGATGTTTTAACTAAACTTGGAACCCCTATCTTTGAAAACAAACAGTTCTTTCTAATATCGACTAACCATAAAGAGTAAGCACTCAAGATTTAGATCGTCTCAACTCGCCTGGTCCATTTTTATATTCTCGCTTGCACCACTGCTTCTTGGTCTAAGTGTGATGGCAGGAATAGAAATTTAAATAATTATAGCTCCGGCCAAATACCATTTTCGGAGCGGGTTTCGGAGTTAGACGACTAAGCAAAATTTTATTGAAGTACTATGGGTATTTTGAACCGATCAGTCAAAATTCCTTTGAAGTATTGGAAACTTAATTTAAAGTTTATTTTTTATTGGAGCCGATATTGATGGAGTAGGAGTGCCATCGAGGATTGAAATCGCGAGTAGGATTAAAGTTTATTAATAAGACGAGACTTCCTCCGCTACTTCATAATAATGTCGAGAAGTTTTTGGTTCCAAAAGATTACCAGTGATACCAGCCGATAAAACTTTTTCTTTAGAAATATCAGTATCAGCTTTCCAAGAGCTAACTTTGATTCTGTTATCAGAAAGATAATCAACTAAAATACAAGGTATCTTACACAAACCAAGACACTTAGAAGCTGCACAACGATGGTGGCCATCGAGAATAATAAATTCCTTCGAATCGACAAGAATGGGTTTATTTACTCCACAACACTCACTGATTTCTGATTTCAAATCTTCGACATGTTTTAAATCAACTTGCTCATGGGGTTTAAGCAAATCCAAATTTATGTAGGTTACTTTAGAGTTATACATACTTAGTCATGCCATCCATAGCCATTGCAATTCATACTGTTGCTTGGTATATAATGCAAATAGATGGCAACCGTCAATAAACGACTTTAATAATTATAATATCCAGTGATTCAAGATAGTTATCATAACGAAGAATTAATAAGAGTGGTAAAAGTAGCCCCGCTCCAAAAGTTGAAATGATCCTTACCTCTATCATTACTTTCAACATACAGCGTCGGATTTTAACCGGTTACTGTACTGATGCCGAAAAACAGCAGATCAAACTTATTTCATACCTACCTGCTTTTTCCTAGCTCTCAAGAAATCGACATGACTTAATATAGAAGTTAGAGAGGTAGATTTGCATTGAACAAAAGCCAGGAATAGCTCATCAATGGTCGCCTCGCGACGAAGAAGCTCTAGGCTTAGTTGAGAAAAGGCATTGGGTTCTTGAAGATACTTTTTTTCAATTCCTAACCACCAAGTTTTGGCTTGGATGCGTGCCTCGTTCCATTGAAGGCTGTCTTTTAATGCTTCATGGTTGAAGCCTGGTGGTAGGCCTTTGGGAGCTACGCTTGAGAGGGGTTGTGTCGTGGTGGTTTTTGTCTTCTCCTGTGAAGAAACAGGAGTAACGGTGGGGCTTTGATCGATGATGTCGATATTTACCCATCGATCGTCGTTCTCAATCGGCTTCTCTCTAACTTTTACAGTCGTTGAATTGTTTTTAAACCCTTCAATGTCACGCCGCATCTTCGGCACTTCGAAATATGGAACTAGATGTCCCTGAAATGGATGCATGCCCGGAAAAAAGAAGGTACCGACACCATTTGAAGGTCGGCCGATCTCATCGGGGGTGAGAACCGGTCTTTGTTGCACCTGTTCCTGTTCTGCATCTTTTCCACCCATGCCGCGACCCGTAAATATGCTGTTTGAGGTTTTGCGTGTCTCTGTGCTGTAGCGGATTGTCATCTGGCCGCTTTCCCGTGATGCCCACTCTGCGTCGGTTAAGTCTAAGGTTGGCAAAAAGATCTTTGTGTTGAACCCGGCAATAACTGAGTCGGCATCCTCTCCATAATTAGCGTGGATCTGAGAAAGAGACTGAATTGAAGCCACAATGCTGACGTTTCGAGAACGCAGGGTATTTAATTTAACGTGGATGTCCGGCAAGCGACCCAATGAACTTGCAAACTCATCGATAACTAGACCTACAGGTCGAGGTAGAGAAACTTCAGGTAACTCCTCCGCTTGCTTTGTCAGATAGCGAAGGATTTCAGTAACAATTACGTTTGCTAATGGTCGAAGCATCTCAAGTTCAGACTCTCTTAATTCAAGAATAAACAATGTCGGCTCTTCGATGAGTGTTGAGAGTTTTAATTCTGATAAAGCCGTGGTTGATCGAATGGCTTTAAGGTCCCAAGCAGCAAGACGCATTCCAAGCTCTGACATTACGGTATCAGCATTTTGTGAACCGGAGTGAACTAGGTCAACAAAGGTTCTCGCTGTTCTAATTGCTTCCGGATGATTTTCAAGCCAGGCAGCGATTTTATGATTTCCCGACTGGATGATCGAATGAATGTAAGGCATGGAGAGCTGCTCGTTCTCAGAATGTAGAATGCCAACCATAATAGCGTTAAGCACTTTGAGAGAGTTGTTTCGAAAGAAAGGGCTATCGCTACGCGAGTTAGGGTTATCAGTGGCAGAAATAATGCTATTAGCAATTAACTTAGCATCGGTATCCGATTTAATCTCGGAGAGAATATTCCAGCTTAAACTTCGTAGTGTATCAAGCGGATTAAAAAGAAGAAGTCGTTTATTTGGATTATGCTCTTGAGTAAGATGTGAAAGTTTATTCCACATCTCAGGTTTGGAATCGATCACAATTGTAGAACATGTGCGGTCTAAACAGTCGCCGTATAAAAGCGGCAAGATAAAGCGCGTTGTCTTACCACTTCCTGTTTTAGCTACGGTCAAAATATGACGGTTACGAATATCACGGTTGATTCGTAAATTATGAGTGCCTCTTATAACTCCATCCGCTCCTTTTAAATCTTTGGCATAAAGAATATTATGACACGGTGAAGTTGATGGAGAGAGCCACCGTTTAATCTCTTTTTGACAAGCCAAATCGCCAGAACCGAATTCATTATGATCAGATCTACGTGGTCGATGGTTTCTAAGGGAAAACAGATTGTGAATTTTAGATAATGCCTCGGCAATATCAAGAAGTCCTGATTTTACAGCAGCAGCTATTCCTGCAGCCATAATGAAAGCAATTAAAAGAAATTTCTGGTGAACTTTTATCGGATTCTGCCCAATGAGAAGGACCTCAATAAAACGCGGTAGTTGGAATAGCATATCGTTATCGCTTTCCAATGAAAGAGAATCACGCAGATCTTTTAATGCAGATAATATCTCCAAACCGGCAACATAATGCATCAAGCAAAATATCAGAAAGATCACACCACCTTTAACTGTAGCGTTTGAGAAGAAGTAGTTCTTTGAAAATGAAAATAAAATAATCAGAGAGGAAAAGCCGCCAAAAATAAGAACGTTAATCGGGACTTTAAATAATAGAGTAAGAAGATTAAGTAAGGTCAACTCAAAAAACTGAATCATGAGATTGGTCCCTAATCTTTGAGTATTGAAAGAGAAGATTTTGGTTCCGCAGCATGTCGCCAAAATTTCTGAAAGCGAGAGAAACCCGAATATAGTCCCGGTTCAAATGTTTGGCGTGGTGGAATAATATTTAGTAGCACGGGCTCCGCGAGTTCGTAGCCTATTAACGCTGCATCGCCGCTATGAAAGAAAGGTATTAATTGCATTGACGGATCGTCCGTAGAGCCGCTCAGTTGTCGAATAGTATCACAGTCATCTGAATGTTTCAGTCGATGAACAATGAACATACCGATATACTGTGTAATGCGCCGGTCTAGAAGGGCGGGATTAGAGCACGAGAAACACACGGTGAGCCCATGAATTCTTCCACCTTTGATAATATCACTTAAGGCAGTCAGACCCATCTTATCTCTCAAGGCAGAATTTTCTGTTGATAGGGTTTCTCCTGCCTCATCCATAAAGAGGACAACAGGGGACTCACGAAACAGGCCACCTTCAGCGAATGTTAGCAGGGATCTAATAATCAAATTCTTCACTATGGATCTCATATGGTTCTCTTTAGGAACCGACTTGAGAGAGATGCGCGCCGCTCGTATAAATGGCTCCCTCATAAATTGAGTGACCCAAGAAAATATTGATGTTTTTCCTCCCTGAGAAAAAATTCTTGAATTCTCGGGGGAATGCAGGATTCGCTCCAAATTCTCTAGGATTTCAATTTTAGAATGAGCACTATCTTTATGATCGCTTGCAAGACCATGCTGCGAATTCAGGTTGTTTGAATGATCCTCAAGTTGATTGTAGAAGAAGTGACGAAGATCCTCTAAGATATGAGTATTGGGCTCTTCTACAGATTCGCTTGAGTGATTATCTTGTAAATTGCGATTTGCCTGCACTCGATGTTGTAATCTGATTTCGTTTAGGGCTTGCCTTACGGAGAGAGCCGCACCTAAAGGATCACTTGTACCGGTGGAAAGTAAGCTAATGACATCACTTTGTGTTAGGCAAAATTGAGGAATGGTAGCTCCAAATTCTTGGATTTCGCTAGAAATTGATGGGCCAATTGAAAGATGCATTATCCTTTTATCAAGCGATGCGAATTCGCAGGTTTCATCAAAGATAATTATTTTTGACCGCAGCTCTATGCAGTGATCAATTATACTGGCTAGGGTCCAGGTTTTCCCACTGCATGTTGAACCTAAAATTGCACAATTCCTGCCTAGTAAAGTTTCAGGTGTGATAGAGACACTATGGGTAGTGGATCCTGATAGCCGCCCAATTTCAAATTTCAACATCTTTGTTGGAATGCTAGTATCACGAGCTAAAAGCTGAGAGGAATGTTGTTTGGAAGTTCCTAAATTTTTTTGAGCAGTTTGTTGCTGTGTATTATATTTCACTTTGCCGCTAATTTCTGTAGTAACATTAAACACTTAAATTGCAATGCGAATTACTTACTAGATATAAAATTTACAAGTAGCCTTGCTATACCATGTACTTACTTGGTATATCAAGTTTCCCTCTTAGATATCAAGAAAAGATATCCTGAGTAATTTTTTAATGGCTTTGATTATTCCATGGCTGGATTAGGCATTTTCTTAGAAACAGATTCGGAGAGTCAACTTTTATCAATGACTCCAAGTGACTTAGATTTTTTAATGTCTAATACGCTTGAAGCTAATCAAGGGATCCTCGAAATTGCTCCGGGCCTTTCTATTGAGCCTATCTCGGAAGCATGCACCAGACCAAGTTGTGATGGTTGTAATGGTTGCAGCAAATCATTAACAGTTGAGCTCTCGAGTCAGAATAACGAGCCAATGACGGTTGAGATTGATGTGCCGGCTGCGGGACTTGATAATGAGCTCCATACTGCCCAACAAACTAGCGTTACAGATAAGATCGAAGATACTTTTGTACTTGAAGATCCATCGGATTCAATAATTATGATGCAAATGGATCAAACTACTCAGGCATCACAGATTTCAGTGCACACCAATGAGTTGAGTGTTTCAAGTTTGATTACATTAACAGACAACAGATCTCCGATAATTTTGGTCATAGACGCATCTCAAATAGAAAAAAACTCTTCGAAAACCGCTATTCCGGAGTCGGCAGTTAGAATGGAGCAAGAGGTTGCTGATAGAGCAAAGGAAACCAGAGCAAACGAAATAAAAATCAGCAATGAACTTGTAGAGCAACGACGATTGTTGGTTGCAACTGAAAAAGAGCGAATGTCAGTTGTAGATACAGAAAGAAAAGTTAGGGAGAAAATTGCTTTAGCGGTGGCTGAGAAAGACGCTTTAAAAGAGCGACCGCAAGATACTTCCGTTATCTCTGAGAAGAGAAATTTAAATTCAGTAGTAAGAGAATTGTCTGTACAACCAACAGTCGAGCGCCCTCTTAAGGCAGACACAGATCCAGTCAAACCCCAAGAGATAAAAGAGATAAAGCCCGAGGTGGAAGTTAGAGAAGCTAGGGAGGTTGAGCCAGAACTAGATGCTGCGATCGAGGGAAAGATAGAAGATCGTAGGCAAGAAGCAGCTGAAATAAGAAATGAAGCAGATATAATATTAGGTACCGCTGTAAATGAGGAAAGGGAAATTGAGATTATCATTCCTTCCATGGTCGTAGAGAGGGTGGTAGTTGAAGAGCAGATAATTGAAAAAAGTGTCACTGTAGAATTGGTTGAAGAGAGAGATCCAGAGGTGACTCCCTTGGAAGCAATGGTGGAGGTCCAGGAGTTTCTCGAAGTCCCCGAGGATATCCAGTCATTGGATGCCGCCATTATGGAGGAAGTAGAAGAGAATGCTGCTATCGATATGGAAGAAGAATCGGTAGTTGCTGTTGAAGTAGCTTCTGTTGAGCAGATAGCAGAGATGGACTCTTTGGATACACAGGCGCAAACCAATCTTAATGAGAACGACCCAGAGATCGAGATTGAACTAGAGATGTCCGTGCAGAGTGTTGATCTTGAAGTTACAGCCGAAGTTCATGAAGAAGTAGCGGAGCCTATCGAACTTGCTGTTAGTGAGGAGGAATTAGTGGACGGCGTTAGGGAACAATTTGAAGTCGATATAGTTTTGGCTGAAGACAGGGAAGTAGGGCCTAATTCTTCTGAAGTTTTTCTCTCTCCAATTGAAGAT
>JAWXBT010000050.1:0-3782 GCA_034440315.1 bacterium | reverse complement strand
TATAACTTTGAAAAGAGGTGTAATGAAAGGCGATAATGGTTTTGCTCAATGGTTGACCACTGTGCAATTAAATCAGATAGAAAGACGCGATCTTACTATTAGTCTTTTGAATGAGACCCATGAACCTGTTATGGTTTGGAAAATAAGCAGCGCTTGGCCCTCTAAAGTTCAAGGGCCTGGATTAAAGTCAACAGGAAATGAAGTAGCAATTGAAAGTATTGAATTGACTCATGAACTATTAACTGTTGAAGTCTTAGCTTAATTTATGGCAACTTATTATCCACCGGTAGGATTTCACTTCAGGGTTGACTTTGCTGATTTTCCTTCTGAAAGCGCTGATATACGCTTTCAGAGTATTTCTGGAATTAATGCATCTGTGCCTAATTCCGAAACATATCAAGAAGGAGGAGAAAATCGATTTACTCATCGGCTTCCGCAACGTGCAAGTTTTGAAAACCTTGTATTAAAACGTGGGATGCTAATTGGTTCACAATTGATTGGATGGTTTAAGGACGCTTTGGAAGATTTCAAATTTAAACCGAAGAATATAACGGTTACACTCTTAAACGCTTCTCATGTTCCATTAGAACAGTGGATATTTCACAAGGCTTGGCCTACAAAGTGGAATATTGATGGCTTTGATGCGGAGAAGGGTGCAATTGTTATTGAAACGGTTGAATTTTCTTATCAGTATTTTGAAAGAAAAGAAGTTAAAAAAGTGCCTGAATTATAAGTTATGCCAATAGAAATAAAAGAAATACTCATTCGTGCTTTTGTTGGAGGTGAAAGAGAAAGCAAAAGTATCCAGGAAAAGCCTCGAGAAAAAAAAGCTATCAATTTGACCACTACTGTCAAGATAGTTACAGATATGATGAAGCAAAAAAACGAACGTTAATATGGCAATTGCAAGCGGTCAGTTAGGGAAAATGAGAATGATTTTTTACTACGATGCAGATCTTCCTGGCATTGGAGTATCGTATACGCCTATGTATAATCCTACAAGCTTTTCTGTAAGTCATGCAATTACTTATGACGAGGCACAAAAGGATACAGTAGGTGACATGCCTAAAAAATTTAAGAATGCCACACCGAGATCTTTATCGATGGAACTTTTTTTTGATGGTACAGGCGCTTCTCCAAGTTCAACAGATGCTTTGAGTAATGCAGTTAATGTAAATACAGTGGATATAAGAATTCAAACATTCCTAAAACTTGCTTATCAGATAAACGGTGCTAGCCACAAATCAAGTTATGTAATGATTATTTGGGGAACATTTATAATGACAGGTGTTTTGAAATCCGCGAATGTTACTTATACTATGTTTGATACTAATGGTCGTCCACTCAGAGCAAAAGTGAATGTCGTTGTCGAGGAAAGTGTTTCCAACTCACTTATAGGGAAAATTTTAAAATTATCATCTCCAGACCTTTCGAAAGCACACATAGTGAAAGCAGGAGATGAATTAGCACTGCTATGTTTTAAAGAGTATGGCGATGCTTCACTTTATACTCAGGTTGCCAAAGTTAATGGTCTTAAAAATTACAGAAAATTAAAACCAGGAATGGAATTGTTATTTCCACCAATAAATAACTTAGTGTAATATGGGATTTCTTAGCACACTTATTCCTAAGCAAAAAGATGTTGATTTGTCAACATTTCGCGTGTTTGTTAATGGTAAGGCATTAGAGGACAAGTACAGCGTGTCAGCAATTGTTGTAAATAAAAGTGTAAACAAAATTCCATTTGCGCAGCTAGTTATTATAGATGGTGAAGTTGCTAAACAAGATTTTCCTGTAAGTAGTTCAGAAAAATTTATTCCAGGCGCGAAAGTTAAAGTGATGTTGGGATATGGCTCAAAAGAAAAAAAAGTGTTTGAAGGAATAATCATTAAACATGGCATTCAAATGGGGCAAGGAAAACCTTCGCTTCTTACTGTTGAGTTACGTGATGAAGCAGTAAAGCTTACTGTTGGTAGAAAGAATAAATTTTTTGAGAAAAAAACTGATGATGCAATTATTTCTGATGTTTTGAAGTCGTTCAAAGGAAAAATTGAACCAACTACCAATGAGCATGAAGAAATGGTACAATATTTTTGCAGCGATTGGGATTTTGTTCTTTCAAGAGCTGAAGTAAATAGTCAATTGGTATTTGTAGAAAATGGAAAAGTAAATGTAAATAAACCTGTATTGTCAGCTACTCCAACGCTTACTGTTGAATATGGACAAAATGTTTATGAGTTTGAAGCGGAGATGGATGCGAGGGATGAATATAAAAGTGTGGAAGCAAGTTCTTGGGATGATGCGACAAGAAAAGTACTTAAAAAGAAAAGTAAAAAACCTGATCTTGGAAAAGAAGAAGGGAACCCAACTGGGGATGAACTTTCTGATGTAATTGGCTTGGATGATTTTGCATTGCAACATTCGGGTCAAGTAAAAGATACAGAATTAGAAAGTTGGGCAAGCGCTAAATTATTGCGAAGCCGTATGGCAAAAATTAAAGGTCGTGCACGAATTGACGGATTTAGTGAATTAAAGGTTGGAGATACAATTGGAATTACTCAGTTTTCAAAAAGATTTGATGGAGTAGCTTTTGTTTCAGGAATTACACATCAGTTTTCAGCAAATTCTGCTTTTTATACAGACATTGAATTTGGCTTGTCTCAAGAATGGTTTTCGCGAAAATATAATGATATCAATGAGCTGCCCGCGTCAGGTTTACTTCCTTCTGTTCAAGGCTTGCAAGTTGGGATTGTAAAAAAAATAACAGAAGATCCTCAAAATGATTATAGAGTATTTGTGAATTTACCAATGGTGAAAGAAGGCTCTGAAGGTGTTTGGGCGAGATTGGCAACAATGGATGCTGGAAAAGAACGAGGTAGTTTTTTCTTTCCTGAGGTTGGAGATGAAGTTATTTTAGGCTTTATGAATGATGATCCTCGTGAGCCTGTAATACTTGGAATGCTTTATAGTAAGAATGCTGATGGAAAGCCACCAGTAGAACCCACAAAGGATAATTTTATCAAAGGAATTTATACCAAGGAAAAATTAAAATTGGTGTTTGATGATGAAAAGAAAACGGTAACAATCGAAACACCGGGCGGGAATAAAATATTTATTGCAGATGATGATGATTCTGTAATTACCCTGACGGATTCGAATGATAATAAAATTGAAATGACAAAAGATGGAATTTCAATTACAAGTGGGAAGGATATTAAAATGAAAGCAACAGGAGATATTACTATTGAAGGAGTAAATATAACAGCAAGTGCAGACGGTCAGTTTAAAGCAGAAGGAAGTTCAGGTATTGAAGTTTCATCAAGTGCAAATGCAGTTTTAAAAGGGTCAGTAGTTCAAATAAATTAGTTATGGCATCAGCAGCAAGAGTAGGAGATACAACAAATCATGGTGGGACTGTTTTAGGTCCAGGTTCATCAACTGTTTTGATAGGAGGCAAACCCGCTGCTTTATTAGGTGATAACCATGTGTGTGCAATTCCTGCAAACACAGGGCATTTAACAAGTAGTCCTTTTACCATGGGAAGTGCAACTGTAATGATAGATAAAAAACCAGCATTAAGAGCAGGAGATGTTTGTGGTTGCGGAGCTTCGGCAGCAGTGGGTGAACCAACAGTATTAATTGGATAAGAAATAAATATGGCAGCAGATGAATTTATAAAATCACCAAAAGCCTTTTTAGGAAGAGGCTGGTCTTTTCCGCCAACTTTTGTTATTGGTGGGAAATCTGTTGATATGCTTGAAGCAGCAGAAGACATTAAAAGT
>JAWXBT010000049.1:0-13225 GCA_034440315.1 bacterium | reverse complement strand
GTATTAGGAGTGGGTTTAGAATTTGCTGTTGATAAATAGCTGTGCACTACGACGATGCTATTAATCCCATGAATTTCAAAACCAGTGCAACCTGCAAGTAAAGGTTATATTATTTAGACTGCTCTGATGGCAGTATATCTGAAGAAGAAGAGCTCTAAAACGATCCTATTCTTGACTAATTTACAACCCGGTCTTGATCTCATCGCCTAAAAGTTCAGGCAGATCAGGATGAATCTGTTTTCCACCATGCTCTTCAATAATTTGCTGGCGAGAACGTTGAATATTTCTTTGCAAGTGCATTAAAGCATCGATAACTGTTTCGGGACGTGGTGGGCAGCCTGGAATATACATATCAACTGGAATTAATTTATCGATGCCGGCAACAGTTGCGTAGTTATCATAAAATCCGCCGGAGGATGCGCAAGCACCGAAAGCCACCACCCACTTTGGTTCTGCCATCTGCTCATAGACGCGCATTAAAACTGGAGCTTGTTTATGATTGATTGTACCCACCACCATTAAGAGATCAGATTGTCGAGGGGTAAATCTTGGTAAAGCAGCACCAAATCTATCACTGTCATAGTGCGAGCAACTAAAAGCCATAAACTCCATTCCGCAACAAGCTGTCACGAATGGATATGAAAAGAGAGAATATTTTCTAGCCCAACCGAGAGCACTCTCTAAAGTTGTCATTATATAGCCGGACTCATCTGGACGAATCGACATGGGAACCCTTTGTAAATTAACAGGACACTATCGTAAGTCCAAAGATAACATTCCGAAAGAAAATATTTTTTGGACTTACGATCCCCCGCAGGGATGATAAATAGTTATCCCAACTAAATGTATTAAGTAAACCGAAGGTTTTCAACAGAAAAGTATTCGGAAATTACTTATTGGGATAACTATATCATACCTTTGGTAATTTTACGCCACAAGAACAAGTAAGAAAGCTAATAATTAGTGACCAAAAGTCTTTGCCAAAAAGCAAAGACTTTAAAATTTACGATCCCTCGGAGGGATAATAAATAGTGTTTTTCCTCTCAAAAAATTGCTGATAACCCAATGGGTTATCAAAAAACAAGATTTAACTTAATATTATTAGGTATAATGTGATTCGGCAATTATTTTTGAAAAACGCTATACTATTTTTCAGAAAAAAGCTTCAAATCTCTCTGATTGACTCTATAAAGGAGGAAGTGTCAAGAATTATTGACCTGATTTAACACCACATTAGTTCCTAGGGTTTTGTTTATCGTGGAAACCAAAAGATCTACTTCCACAGGCTTTATTAGAATATCTGCTGCTCCCAGCGATCGATAGTCCTGAAGTCCGACTTCTCTACCAGTAACCACAATGGTTTTCGATCCTGTATTTCTAGATTTTTCCAAAATGGCTTTTACTCCATCTCCTGGAAAGGAAGCATCGGTTATTACTACCGCTATTGCTTCAGAATTTAAAATAGTAATAGCAGCATCGACGTCGCCAGCACTCAAAATTTCAAAATCATGTCTATGCAAAATATTACTTAGACTATTTAAATAATCCCGATCGTCATCGACTACTAAAATCTTGGGTCTAAGGGATTCGTGTTTTTGAAACTGGCGACTCTGTACTGAATTAATGTCGGAATTAACTGCTAACAATGAAAGCTCAAACTTTGAACCAAGTCCAAACTTTGAAGTAACTAAAATTTCAGCTCCATTTAAATCTGCCAATATTTTACTAAGAGCTAAACCTAATCCTACACCATCAACTCCAATTTTATCGAACCGTGTAAAGGGAGTAAAAAGACGTGATATTTCATTTTCTTTTAGACCAACACCAGTATCTTGAATAACTACTGAGCATCTACCATGACTTGATCTTTCAACACTTACATCGATGTTGCCCGAGATTGTGTATTTAATTGCATTACTAAGCAGGTTACTTACGATTCGTCTTAAATGTTTAAGATCAACATTAACCAGGGGCGAATCTGAGATTGCAGAATATTTTAAAGAAAGACCCTTTATTCGTGCAGAAGCCTCAAAACTTTTAACAATTTTATCAAGAACCAAAGACAAGGAGACCTCGCGTTGATTGCATTTTAATTCACCAACCTGAAACTGAGCATAGAATAAAATATCCTCAACGATATCTGTCATATGATCACAGTTGTCAATTGCAGAATCAAGCATCGCAAGACTCTCTTTTGATATCTCCTCGAATTTAACAATCGTTAGAATATTCTTAAGATTATTTAAAGGTGTTCTCACATCATGAGAAAGATTTGCAAAGAATTGTGTTTTAAGTTTTGTATCTGAATGTGCTTTTCGAATTTCATGGTGTAGATCATTAACGCTTCTTTTTGTATTTAATTGCAAAGAAATAAATTCGGAAATCGATCGAGCCCAACTTACTTCGGCTTTTGTCGGCAAAATTGTATCATCATAACCAATCCAAAGCAGACCTCGGCAACCAAATTGACTCTTTTCAGAGAATGGAAAAGTAAGGGTGTGACGTACGCCAAAAACGGAGAAGTCCTGAAACAAGCTTGTCTCATCTAAGCAATCTTTTAACCCAGGCTGAATGCCTTTTACACCCAATTTTATTTCATCTGCGTAGTAGTAAAGCTTTTCTCGGAAACGATCTCCTCCAATCCTATCACTTGTCATTTGCCAACTACTAGTTGGTGAGTTTTTATAAGCAATGGCGATAAATTGGCAACGAAATTTTTCTTTTATAAAGCTTTTTATTTCCTCCAAAAAATCCTCTATTGAGAAATCATCGATTCTAACTTCTTTTGCAAGAACAGAATCTCCCTTTGCTATTTCTTTATTCTCCCATTGTAGAGCATCCGATCTTAAGCTTAGACTATAAAGCGCATCTAAAGCGCGCATTCCTTGTGAAGTTGACATGTCGCTTGGCAAGGTAACTCTGGATTTAGATCCAGCTAGTCTTTGTGTGATGGCATGTGCATATTGAGTGATCTTTCGAACATCAAATCGGAATCTAAAATATTCAAAAATAAGGGCAAGAATTGCGGCAAAGCCAAAAAGTGGATTATTAGTTAAAACTGAAACAATGCCCAATATTATAGCCAAAAGAGGAATCATATAACATCTACTTTTGACACATTGAGATTATTTTTTAAAATAGCTTTTTCAGAATCAGCCCAAACAACTCGCACAGTAGTAAGAAAGCCTGGAAGAAAAGTACTCGAGACAACAACCTCTTCTAACTTTGACAATCCTAGCTTAAAAGATGAGTTGGAATCATTGATATCTCTTAAAAGTCGTAAGAGTCGTGGGCCAATCTTAGCATTAACTTCTCCATTGCCCATCTTGCCTCCTGCAACTGGGAATTCATACTGAACTACATCGGATCCAAAAGTGAGAGTTGCTTCACTAGCAGCATAGAAAATCGCCTCTTCAATAACTTTTATTAAAATTAACTCGGCTAAACTACGATCTTTTTGTGAAATAATTTGTTCTGATTTATTTTGATTTTCTTCTCTATAGATTCTACTTTCTTCAAAGATAAGGTTGCTCTCGCTTAAAGATTCCTTGATAGATGTCCAATTTGAAAGATAAACTGCTAAGCCTTTCTTTGCTAATCCCAAGGATTTTAATCTTTTTGGATCAAGACAAACAACTCCAACCAACTGGTTTGCAATCGTAAGAGGAGCAATGCCATTTTTTTCAAGATTTTCTGAAGTTAGACCATGAGGTAAAGCCCAAAAGTTAGAATTTGGAATGTTTTCAAGGTAATCAAGACTAAAATACTCAGACACTGATTTCCATATTTCAATCTCTGGTTTTGACAATCGTTGGGACAATTCATGGATAATACTCCGCCAGTCCTTTAGGTTCAAAACTGTTTCTTCTAAAACTTCGATATCAATTAAATTATACAGAGCTTCAATTAATGACGGCTCTTTTAATCTTAGTTTCCACAAAATTTTATTTATAATATTTTTCAATTGTTCGTTACCTAGTTGGAACACTATTAGTTAATACTGAGAGAACTTGTAAAAATGGTGGTGTTAAGAAACAAAGCAAAAGTCCAGCAAATGTACACATTAGCGGCATGGTAGCTTTTACTGGCATCTGAGCTATCTCTTCTTCTATAGATTCTTGGTAGTAAAGCTGGGTTGAATCGCTCAACTCTCGCAAGGGCATAATTAAAAGTCCCCCTTCTTTTTGTGCAACGGCCAGATGTAAAAAAGAATGTCTAACGGCACTACTTTCAGTCACGGCGGCAAGCTCTTTAAGACTTTTTTCAAATCCCAAGCCACTATTAGTTAATTTAACAGCTATTTTTAATAATTTTGTAATTGGATCGACATTTTGATTTTCTTGAAAATCATTATCAATATCTTGAGAAGTATTTACAGCAACTGTTATTGCCGGAATAATATCAAGGCCAGCTTGAACGGCCATAACAATTCTTTCCATAACCATGGGAAGATAGAAAAGAAGAGATTTTAGATATTTTTCTCTTTTAGATCTAAGTCGGTATCTGTTTATTACCAAGCCAATTGCTAAACCAAGAGTAGTAAAAATAAAAACTCCAAAAAAAGTTTTTATACCTGCAACTATGGCAAAAATTAAAACAAAACTAGCGCTGACAATTGGTATAAGTTTTTGCTGAATTTGAAACCATTTTCGTTCTGACAATTCAATTAAGCCAGTCCTGGCCAATTCATCATTGAAAATAAATCCAGATATATTTTTAGTATTTTCTTTACTGCTATTTTTTGCTGGTTTTTTATATTTCGAATTTGTAGAAATTACTTGTACCACCGGAACCGCATCTTCATCTCTTAGATCCCAAAGTACATCCTCTGCTGCACGACGAATCGCAGTTAACGCGATACGCGCCCCAACAGCCATAAAGACAATCAGAATGCAAATACTTAAAAATCCATGATTCACGCTACACCGCTTTAGAAGTTAATTTTCTCATCCATATGATTCCAAACAAAATCAATCCAATTCCCGTGATTAAAATTTTGTGTCCAATCGGATGATTAAATGCATTAATAATTGATTGAGGATTTGCAAAGTATTGAATGAGACTGATGCCAACTGCACAGGCTGAAATTCCGTATGATGACATCTTTTGCATAGCTACTGCTGAGTTAACTTTTCTCGAAAAAGATTGGCGTTGGCGAGTAACCTTAACTAGTCGTTGTAAACATTCACCAAGTGCCGATCCTTCTTTACGAGCAATGATCATCGCAGTTCGAAAAAGATCTAGATCAGGATACAATATGGTATTTGCAAATCTTCTTAAACATTTTTCCTCTGCAATACCTTGCTCAATATTCGCACGAAATACGGAAATTTCACGACTTATGATTGATTTTTCTGGAAACAAATTATCAGCCTGACATAAAGTAAAAATGGGATCCGCTCCTGTTTTAATGGAAGAAGCTAAAGAAAGTAATAAAGCTGAGTAATCTTGTTCGAAACTCTTTACTCTTTTATTAATTTTTTGTTTTAAGTGCGAAGATTCGAGAATTAATGAGATTGGAATAATAAGTAATCCTAAAGATTTTCCAGAAAATACAAAAAGAAGAATCGGCAATAAACACCAGATAAATATCCGTATTACCAAAAATTGCTGCTCAGCCTTAGATAGATTTGCATAGATAATAATCTTCTTAAAAGAAGAGAAGAATTCACTTTCAAAAACTTCATTTACAATACTTTCTTCTGAAGGCTTTTCTGACCAGACACTATCCCTAGCTAGCAAAATGTTAACTCGTTTTTTTTCAGTACGACTAAACATCATTGTCTTATTCCTTTACTTCAAGAATTTCCGGTAATTCGCTCATACAAAAACCAAAAGTCTCAAGCTGTTCTCTATGTGCGCTAGCTTTTGTGGGAACTTTCCATGTCGGCCTTGTTGCAACCACTTTATATTGAAAAATATCACGATGCCTGATTATACCATCAGCAACTGGACCAATCTCTTTTACTTCCATGATTCGGCGACGACCAGTTATCTTGCAAATATCAAGAAAAACTATGGCTTGTACTGATTTTGAAATTTGATCGTAAATAACATTTCTGGAGACACCCTTTTGAGCTCTTCCTAAAAAAAGCTCTAGTCTAGATACTGCCTCTAGGGCATTTCGGGCATGAATAGTAGATAGTCCGGGATGTCCAGATGCACATACGTCAACAAAAGCCTCTGCTGCTTCTGCATCACGCATTTCACCAAAAATGATTCGGTTCATGGCCATACGCATTCCGGCACGTATACATTCTGCTGGAGGCACTCGACCTGCTCCATCTGTATTTGCCTCACGGGTATAAATGTACCTTACATGTGGATGCTCTAATATAATTTCAGGTGTATCTTCAATAACAAGGATTGATTCGTTCTGGGAAATACTGGAAGCTAGGGCTCTTATTAAAGTTGTTTTTCCTGTACCTACTTCTCCAACAACCAAAACTGTTTGACCCGAACGTACCAAAGCTTTTAAATATGCAAGCACTGGCTCCGGGGCCAGATTAAACCGAATTAAATCTTCTAGGGCGACAGAAGGAAATCTATTAATTCGAATCGTAAGATAAGGCCCAGTTTCACAGATACATTTGTGTACAACATGTATACGAGCAAAACTACCAATCATACCATCAGCTATTGGTTTAGCCGTCGAATAGGAAGATCCTGCTTTTTGCAATAATCGCTCAACAAAAGATTCATAACTATCTTGATCAGAAAAACTTAGATCCGTTGAGAGATTCTTTCTTCTTTGCTGAACATCGATTTTAGAATAATTAGTTATAATGATATCTGAAGTATCGGGATCGTCCACTAACTCTTGCAAAATCCCAAATTCCTTCTGCCCCCTTTCAAGATGAGAAAGAACTTCATCACGCTCAATGCTTGAGAGCTCGAAACCTAGTCTTAATGCTACATTTTGAACGATTACTTGCAATTCAGAGTTAGATAGATCTTCTCTTCGATCACTAAGGGCAACTCCAACTTCTCTTTGAGATTCTCTCAAAATATAGATTAAAACTGGCGAAAGGTATCTGCGCTGTGAAGTACTAGAGGATTTACCTCCATTTAAGGTAAGAAGACTGGCAGATTTGAGGTTTGTATCTTCCTCAAGGAGTTTTAGGTCGATTCGTTTCATTTCCTTTTCCAGTTACAAAGAATCCATCTGGTACTCCTTCCGTTGGAACCCATTTGTTGCCAGCCAAAGCAAACTTCTTTTCTTTACCTGCCTGCTCACCTTCACCTTTAATTGAAACGTATCCATTAATGACGTTGTCACTATTTCTAACTACCCGACTTTTACCTTTCAATTCTTCAGAGCTAAAACTTGTATCAAGCCAACGCTCATCATCTGCAGTGCCCCGTAAAGCAAAGGCGATTCTACCTAGAGGTATGGCTGTGTTAATTGACAAACATTGCTCTTGAGTAACTAAAATTGTGACTGTTCTTGGAACAGTTGGAGATTCGCCGTCTGAAAGTTGCTGCATTGATCTTTCGGCAGATAAGATTCTTACCTTTTCAGCAACAACCGCCGTCTTATCTTTCTCTATCAATAAAACATCTACAATTGAACCCGATCCTGCCCAACCTTCAACTGCACTTGTGGCATCTACTTGCAAAGTCATAGCTCTCATTCCATGAGGAATACTTTCAACTACTTGATTAGAGCTAGAAGCATTCAATGTAAGATTCTCAGTAAAAATCGGAAGGTTTGCCGGCAAAGGTGCAATTGTTACTGCCTCCATGTAATCCTCAAGGCTAATCAATGCACCCTGAGGAATTTGATGCTTTGGATATAATATTTGATGAAATTTGATTGCTTTAACTTTTGTACCTGTTGGAATAAGTACTGTAGGTACAGACACAGAAACAGTATCAAATTCAGCAACAATAGTAGGCTTGATTTCAGTTGCCTGCACTGTATGTTGCTCTTTTCTTGTAAGTAAAAGTGCAACTACAATTGTCGTTGTACAGAGAAGGAGCATATTTAACATGCCCCTTCCCTGATTTCGATATCTTCGTTTTTTCGCAACGGTTCTTACAGACATAATTTAGATTCTTTATGTACTAAAGGTAAGACTCGTTAAGAAGTTTCCAAGGTTCGAAAAATAGGCTGTTAAACCAGTACCAAATATATTCATGGCACCAACAACAATACCCATCAACAATGCGGCACCTACTGCATACTCAAGAAGGCTCATGCCACTTTCATCCTTCATAAGTTGTGTTCTTTTATTCATAGTTAATCTCCTAAAAAATCTTTTAAGATACATTAGCTTTCTTAAAAAGCTGGCCTACAGACTCCTCGCTTGTGGAAGAAACATCTGTTTCCTTGGCATTTTTCTGATATTCAGTGCCTTTAGCTAGCTTCTCAAAAACTTCCTTTGGGCTTTTATTTTCAACCTTCTTTTCCTGATTAAGTTTAAAAGTTTCAGGTCTAAAATTGAATGAAAGTAATTTTTTATTCTTTAATTCTGAATTTAGATCATCAGAAAGTCTTCGTGGTGCGATCTTATTTCTTACAACTTCAGATAAATATTTCAACGCATCTGAAAGATCTGAACGACTAAAACTGGGCTCCATAGCAGTGTCATCGATTCCTAGAAAAGTTGCAGTTTTTTTGATAGCTCGATGTAGTTTTCCAGAACTACGACTGAATATCGTGTCTCCAGAGCCAGGCCAGCGACAAGCCTTTCTACAAAAAGGAATTGCTAATGAGATCCAATTTTCTTCAGTGCATTTTGCAGCTAAATTAATTTCTCTAATAAGAATTTCTCGTGGTAGCCCATGTCTCGTTGGAGAATTTTCAAGAAAAAACTGTTCTGTTGTTGCAGACATTAAGCTTCGTGATGTGCCTACCTTACTAACCGTTGCATACAAACAAGCCGGATCATTACTAACGATAGTTACTACTTTATCACAAACACGATAAAGAGTTCTTAGCAGACTTCCCTTAACAGATCCCATATCAACTAATACCAAGTCGAAATTTGAATCAATAATTTCTAATATCGATAAGAAAGTTCGCGCAGAATTTGTGATAGATTCTATTTGTTCATAAGTCAAGGAAGCTGGGGACATACAATACAATCCCGCCTCAGCCTCCTCACTCCATACTGGACTTAAACATTGAAGAACAGTCTCGGTGGTAATTGGCCTTGATCCCTGTAGTAAAACTTCAAGATTCTCATTAACAAAAGGTCGAGACTGAAGAAATCGACTTAAATCTTGAGTCTCACAATCAAAATCCAAAACCGCCACTCTCTTACCAGAATCTACCCCAGCTTCAGCTAGTCCAGCGACTATTGAAGTGACACCAAGTCCACCTTTTGCAGAATCAACAAGAATCAGATGACCTGTCTTGTCTTTTTTAGGTCGTCTACATAAAAGAATTATTTTTTTATAAAAAGATTGCGAATCAGTCTGATCTAAAATTGTGTCATCAATTCCCATGCGTGCCAGATCTTCGATAAGAGGTAAGCGATCTCTCTCTAGAGAAATCCTAGCGATCAACGGAGTATCAGGAAGTAGTTTTTTAATTTTAGAAATTAAATTTAAATCCTTCTCTATAATTTCATTTCCAATGACACAAATATCTGGAGCAGAATGGAATTTTAGCTCCTCTACTGTGAGTTGCTGTATTGATATTCGAGGAAGAATTGCTGATTCTGGAGAGTCGGATTCCTGAAGCTCTGAAAGAGCCCGTGCTATATTGCTTCTTGATTCTGCGCTTAGATCAACTACGGTTAAACGCAACATCAGATCCTACTATCAAATTTTCAAACATCTGGCCTAAGACGAAACAACTGAATTAGACTTAATGATTTAATAGAGTTTGAAACTGATAATTTCAAACCACTAAACCGACAGGGGAATGTAACAGCAATGAAGGTTCTTAATCAAATTGATTTGTCTTAATATCTCCTATGCTATATTTAATGCTTGAGCCTAAAAAATTACAGATAAGTCATATTTAGAATGATATCAAAATTTCAAGTTACTTTAACTAAGAAAAGATCCTTAATTTTTTGGAATTGGGAGATAAAGTATAATGCTACCACCCAGTTAGATACGTTTAGGGCTGGAACAGTTTTAGATTGTCTCGTAAAAAATCTTATCCCAGTTGGCTTGTTTGCCAACCAACCTATTTCAGACTTAAGTGGATCTCTCGAAAATTCTGGTGACACCCAGCCTTTACTTAAAATTAATGGCCGCCTCTTAGTCTCTGAACAACACTGGCAAAACTTTACAGCTTCACTTGAAACAAAATTTTCGAGCTTTGAAGGCATTCATCATATTAAACATATTGGAATTGAGAAGAAATCTAATTCCTTACCTGATTTTATAAATGTTAAACGACTTGGCAGGCTCATTCCTATCGAGATTCAGGATTTTTCTCTTGGTCTTTCGATTTATAAAAGTAAGTACACGATGATTCTTGGCTACGCTCCAACTGCCCTAGAAACTTTATCTATTAAATATAATAATGGCGAACTAAGTATCCAAATTCTGGCTGAGCAATTAAAATCTAAAGAGGAACTTCCTCTTCTAAAAGCTGGACTTTTAAAAAACCTGGATAAGGTTTTAAAGGAGCTTTTTGATTTTAGTATAACTAAGTCCCTTAACTCTCAAGGTAGTTAGTTTTATCTTCTAGAAGCTCTTGAGCTTAAAAGTCAAACTTTCAAGTTAGTGGCTTACTAACTATCCAACTCTAAATTATTACTAACAGTAATATCTGCTTTTGCTTTTAATGAGCTCACTAGAGACGCCATTAAAAGAGAACTAACTTTCCGACTTTCTTGTTCCCGAGCAGCACTAACCTTCTTTTCAATTTCTTTTGGATCAGGGAATTTCAAAGTTGACACTTCATAAACATAATATTTATTACCAACTCGATAAGATTGTTTAGGAGCAGCCTTGGCAACCACAGTTGAAAAAAGATCTTTTTGAATTGCAGGATCACTAAACGGAGCAGCCCCTGGCTTAGCTTGACTTATATCTTTAGCAGATAATAATTTTAATTTTAATTTAGTGGTACCCTCAGCCAAAGTTTTATATGAAGCATCTGTCATTGCCATCACAAAGGAATCGGCAGCTTCCTTTGCAAGTCGATTTGATTCTTTCTCATTCCAAGCTTTCAAAAGTTGCGGTTTAACATTAATTAAAGCCGGGACCTCAGAAGGCTGAAACTCCTTTATTCCAGCTAAAACAGTAACATCTCCCAACTCAACTATTTGCTCTTTCAATTCAGGATTATCCATTATCTTTGCTGTTAAGCCTTTTAAACTCTCAGGATCTTGCATACGTTCCATCAAACTTGGAGTAATAGCAGCTATCATATCCTTCTTTAGTGCAAATTGATCTAGAGAAAGCTTGGCTTTAATCCATTCCTCGTAAATATCATGTGCTTTACTTGAGGCATAAGCCGGAGCTTGTTCTTCTCGTAAATTCTTTTCGATATCAGCTTTAACTAAACTAAGATCCTTAAGTGAACCTTCTTTATATTCTTCTAACTTAACAATGCTGTATCCATACTCAGTTGAAATAAGCTCTAAAATTCCAGGAGTTTTCTTTGCAAAGGCCGCACCCAACACCTCTTTAGGAACAGAAGTGTTTGTTTTTGAAACAAATCCCAGATCTCCGCCAAGGGTTTTTGTTGCAAAATCATCTGAATGAATTTGTGCAAGCTCCTCAAAAGGTTGGCCAGCCATAACTTTATTGCGAAGTTCCTCAGCTCTCTCTTTAAGCTTGGACATCTTTTCAGGTGTGTCATCTTTACTAAAATTTAATTGAATGTGTCGAAGATGAACTTCTTCAGGAAGCTTAAATTCATTCTCATGTTCTGAGTAATAAATTTCAATATCTTCAGGTAAAATCTCGACGTCTGAAATTGATTCTTTCGGATCAAACTTAATATAGTGATAAGATATTGCAGGTTGAGTTTCGTAATCTGTTGAGTTTGATTCGTAAAACTCCTTTAATTGATCTTCACTTGGTTGCTTTACGGATGTAAGAAGAAACTCGGGAGAAAATTCTACATAATTTACATCATATGAAGTTTCTGTTTGACGAATCTCAGCTTCGGTTTCCTTGAGAGAAGCAAAACTTACATCTTCAATTAATTTAGAAATTTGCTGATTAACACTTTTAGACTGAAGTTCAGTTTCAAATTGGGCAGAAGTCATGCCACTTTGCTGTAAGAAAGCTCGATAAACCTGCTCATCATATCCATTAGGAAATAATCCAGAGGAAAGGATCATTTTTTCAACACCCGACTTGCTATATACCAAACCAACCTGATCGGCGAGTTTGGCCATTAATTTTTCTGAAATTAAGCCATCTACAACTTGTTGATTGAGTCTTAAGTTTGGCAAGAATTGATCTAGATTTGCACCAAAGACTTGCCGATATCGATGCTCCAGATCCTGTCTCTGTCTATAAAATTCTGTATATGGAACTTCTTCTCCATCGACAGTCAGAGCTGCATTTTGTTGCTTTGGCCCACCCATGCCAACTCCGAATGATGTCATTACAAACGCCACCACGATTACCAAAAGCAAAATCGCATGGGATTTCTTAAAACTATGAAATACTTGCAACATAATTATTTCTCAATATAGGTAAAAAGATCTTCTAAATTTGCTTCTCCCTCAAAGTATCTCCAAGGAAGATCTTCTTTAAGGGACAAAAGCAACTCATCGCAAACTGGCTCACAAGATTTTGTAGTAATGATTGAAACAATGCCTCGCTTTTCATCAAGAGTTTTTACAACTCCCATTCCATCATATGACTCAAAAAGTGCATGTATCAAAACTAATTTTGCTGGATCAATCTCAATGTTGATTACAACAGTAAGATCATCAAGATAAGATTTTCCAAAGACTGAAACCACCTACTATTTCCCCGGCTTTCTCTTATTAAGCTCTTCTTTGATTACATCATTTGCAACTTTTGGACTAATGTTACCATTGGAAGCTTTCATTGCCTGCCCGACAAAATAACCAAAGAGCCTTTCATTCCCATCTAAATATGCTTTTAACTGCGAAACATTCTCATCAATAACTTGATTGGCAATCTTTCGAATTTCTTCTGGATTTGTAATCTGCTTAAGCCCCTTCTCTTCAATAATCTTCTTCGGACTCTTTCCAGTTGCAAACATCTCTTCAAAAACGGTCTTAGCCATCTTACCACTAATAACTTCGGTATCGATTAGCTGTACTAAGAG
>JAWXBT010000048.1:0-2928 GCA_034440315.1 bacterium | reverse complement strand
GTTGAAAAGTAAGAGTCATGATCTCCTGCTGGAATCAGAATAGAGTTGATTTCAGCAAAAACAAACTTAATCTGAACAGGAGGTCAGACAATTTTAAAGTTAGTAGAAACGCAAGAAACAATCAATGAAGAAATTAACTTAAGAGTAGAGCTGATAAAGCAGCTAATCCCGATAGACTTAGAGGCAGTAAGAGATATGCTGGAGCGGGAAGTTAACAGTCTTGTAGGGGATAAATATGAGAGAGGCCCTGTGAACCTCCCCGAAATCCTTAACACATTAGATAGGGAAATGTGTTAAGGATTTCGGGCAGGTTCAGGTTAGGCAAGAGTTTTAAAACCACTAACTGCATAGAAAATCTTAATAGGCAGATTAGCTCTTATACTTAAAGAATATGTAAATGGAAAAACTCTGATCAGAGACAACGCTGGATCGCTTCGGCTTTGATCGAAGCTCAACCACGATTTAAGACTTTTGAAGGCTCTAAGAACCTTCCTGAACTTAGAGTAAAAATGAAAACTTTTAACAAGAATATTAACACTGAAAATAAATTGGCCGCTTAATGAAATTTTAGATCATGATTCAATTTTCAACTAGATTTGGGATTGACCCCAGGCCCTGTGCCTGGTCATCTTTCTCTCATTTATTTCAACCGCCGCTGCAACAACTGGAGTTCAAATTTCAACCACGAATCTTTATTGTGATGTGAACACAATTGGCCCTTACATAATCTTAGTTAAAGATGATGGCACGTTAGATTATTTTTCGATTGAGGATACTTTAAACGCTGTTTTCACGAAAATTTCCGGAATTAACAAAAAAATATCCGTGGCTAAAAAAGCAATTTCAAAGAAAAAGCAGGTAGCCAAAAATAATAAGAAGTTAAAGAAATTCAAAGCCATAAAAACTTATTGGATCGATGTAATACTTGAAGTAAACGGCTGCGCGCTAGTCCCACCTTTATACTCTCCACCTCCGCCATCATTTTTCGGCACAATTCCAATCTCTAGTTACTATCTACTAGATGGTGGATTAATCATCGCCGATGACGGACAGTACCTTGGTGTATTCTCTTCAAACCAATTTATCTATGAGTCTATAGCCAATGAATTTGGAACATACGGCAGCGACTTCGGCTACACCTCAATATTCAATGATTTTAGCACGTATGGCAGCGACTTTTCCTACTTGTCACCCTGGAATAAATTTTCTTTCAATCCACCCATTATATACCTGGGCAATACCGGAGTTGCTTATCTAACAACAAACGAATTCAACACACCGCGCGTAGACCCCTATGATCTCTTATTTTGGTTGAATAGGGATCGGTAATAGATGAACTAATTACACCTACATGTTGGGCTTGGATTTCCATCATTACACAAAACAGCACCAAAAATGCTGCAATGCTCATTGCCAAAGAGATCATGACTAATACCATCGTGATATGAACAACAGCCTCGAAAGTCTATTGAATCAAATAAATTATTATTATTTACCGGCTTATATGACGTAGTCGGCACGCCACCACCACCGCCTCCATGTTTTGCGGCCACAGCAATCGCGCCCCCAATAAGTGCAGCAACAACCACGGCGGTACCAATGTTGCTTAGCATCGTATCATTTTTATTAACATCATTCTGGTACGCTCTTTGTGCTTGCGCCACAGCCCTAGGCTGACGGTCAACAGCAGGCAAGTCGACTTCTATCAGTTTTAACATTGACACGGACTCTTGATATCCGGTACGTGCTGACTCATAGATATTTTCAACACCAATATCAAAAATCTTGTCCGCTTCCGCTTTTGCTTCCTTTTCTGTCTTGCCCTCCTTTTTTATTATCCGAAGAGAGGCCGAACGCGTCTTAGGATTGTTAAGTTCAAGATTTGTACCTAGACCGAATGCTACCTGATACATGCCCAACAAATGACGGGCTGGAATATGTCCATTCTGTGAAAGGTCAATAAACCCTCTTATGAGCTCGATGTTTTGATCAAGCTCAGCTTCAGTATAATCGCGAGTAAAATTTACATCCTCCATCTCATTAGTTAGTTGCTTCATTCGCTCTTGGTTCGCAGTATAATAGTAGTGATTAATTTCGAATGGGTCAGCAGGGGCAACGTACTTTGGTGTTGAACACCCAACTAAAAGACTACAAATAATGAGAAGACATATGGGCATGATCCCGCCAATTTGAATATCCAATGATCTTTGTTGCCAGGAATATATCATATAAGTAATGCCTACCCGTGGTATTACTTTAAATAAGTTAGCAAAATCAAGGATTATTCGCTTCAATTTAACCATACCACCCCAATTTTTGGGGTTCCTCTTCGGCTTCTCCCACAATGCTTGATACTTAAAACTATAAAAGGTTATAAAAGCTAGCCACATCTACATTGGAGAGCCTACACAAAATGGAACTTGCCACACTATTTAAAGAGGTTTTTGATGTTTATTTCGACGCCGTTAAAGAGAACCCAAAAGCAAGCAATCCGACAGTAAAAGAACTTCGAACAAAAATAGAAAACGAATTATCGCCGATTCTTCAAAAATACAATTTGCAGATTAGTGCTATCCGCGGCCAAGGTATACTTCGCGCAAAACCATTCATCTCCCTCCTTAGTGAAGGACAAAAAACAAGTCAAGGAATTTATCTAATTTATTTCTTCGACCCTGATAACCGCCAAGTTGAATTCGGATTTGGCGATGCTGATCATAAGCCTCCTCCAGATGCTCTGGTTAAATCATTTGCAAAAAATTGTGATGAGATGCTTCGCAGAGTCGGTGTCATTCCTGACTCATATAATGACGTGCATTATCCCCGGCTAGTCTATCCCCTAAGTAACCTTGATAACAAAAAACTCGAATCAGATCTTACAAAATTCTGTGATGTGTATCGGACTCTTTCAAATGAATTTCGACCACAGAT
>JAWXBT010000047.1:0-9663 GCA_034440315.1 bacterium | reverse complement strand
TTCAGTTTATTATGTCACTTATTATTAATACATAAGCTTACGATACCTTTGGATAAATTAAGTTCATAACCAATGGTATGACAGCTTTTACAGAGAATTTACAAGTAACTGGAAGTTTTGATAGCTCAAGTCAAATTCAGACATTAAGAGAAATTGCGATCAACTCTCAAAATCCTTTCCTAGAAAATGCCTCCCTCTCTGCGAATGAATTAATAATTCAGACCAATAATCTAGCTTTGTGTTTAGATCATATGAGCACAAAAGAACAACTGACCGATCTTCATAGTAAAGTTTCTTTAGATTGGAATGGTCCTTTTTTAAAAATATTAACTGAATTAGATGCAAAAGTACGGGTGGTGGCACTGAACGAGAGTGGTACTTCCGCGATTTACCAAGCATTGATACCCGTCGAAGGAAACAATGGGACTGTGTATGTTCAAGTACTTTTTTCTCCAAATAGTAATGAAGATTTATGCCAAGCCGTTGTGTCTACCTCTGTCTATTCTAATTTTGAAGGGGAAAATAATTTTAAGATCGATGAGTTTCGTAAGCAATTAAATGAAACTATCAGCAAAACAAAAACTGACGAGCAACTTCAAGATTTATCCAACAAAAATTTTTAAGACGAATAAACAATCACACTATAAAACAAAATTATTAATTGTAGTTTCATAAATTGTGCAATCAGAACCTTTCTTAAATTCCGACCTTGCACCCAATGAACGTCTGACGATAATCAATGAGGCATTGTCTTATAACGAAATTGTAGGTTTCCAATCTACACTGGCGGTCGTGGGGATACCCTTAAATATACTTATTTCTAGAGATCCTTCTGAAAAGGCAGAATACTCAATTGTAACCGTTACTAGTAATTTCTCTCAAAAATTTTATTTGAATTCAGAAGGTCAATATACTTCTACACTTCCAAGTAGACCGATTACCCTAGGCCATCATCCAGATGATATTTTGAGTTCTCTAAAAAATGCTCGGCGATTAAATGATCAGGAACTTAAAGATCCAATACTTACTGAGTTCATTCATCAAACTGAAGATTTATACTCAGATTCAATGAGAAGAATAGCGCAAGACTTATTTTTACCAATGCTAGAAAAGCATCATGAAGCTAGTGGTGAAAATTTGGATCGAATAATTACAATGCTTGATGGATGGGAGTTCCAAGTTCCATATAAATCGTCTGAACCTTCGAAAATAGTTAAAACTTACGATAATATAGATCTGTCATTTAGGATCTTTTATTTTGATAAATCTGAATTTTCAGAATTAATTTTTCAAGCCTCCAAATCTACTGTTGAAGATAGATTTATCTTATTCAGTCTTAGAAATATTGATATCTATTTTATCAAAGATAATAACGAGCCTTGCAAAGTAGAAGAGGTTGATAGCATTTTATTTATCTCTCCAATTAGAGTTGGTGAGAAAATTAGAATTGAGGCTAGGAGAAAAGTTTAAAACCCGCCAAATTACATATACTAGTACTGTACCCAAAACTCTCTCGCTGTTATATTCAGTCACATGAAATCATTTATACTTCTTATCCTTGGCTTAGGTATTTTATTTGTAGCAGTCTCTTATATTCCAGGCTCACATGAGTTCACTCAAAAAGTCTTTGATAGGACTGCTCCAACTATTTTCATCTCTGAAATACAAGATGGTGCAATTAAAATTGACCTAACTGAACAAGGGGCTGGACTTCGAGCAATTACAATCAATGCCAAACAAGGTGAAACAAATTTCGAAATGTATCGTGAGGAATTCCCAAAACAAACTTTAAATCGCAGCATAACTTTGCCGTTTGATTTGCAAAGTCATGGCTTTAAGGAAGGCGATGTTACAATTGAAATCTCCATTAATGACTCTGCCTTATTTTCAAATAAAACTACTGCAAGCAAATCATTTCTCCTAGATTTTGTTCGTCCTCAACTTGAACTCTTAAGTCTTCAACATATTGCAAATCAAGGTGGCGTTGAATTTGTAGTGTTTCGAGCCGCCGATGGAAATCTAACTGAAACTGGGGTTCTAGTTGGTGATTACACTTATCCAGGATTTCCTATTTCTTTTATTTCTCCTAGCATTGCTGCTAATACTCAAAGTCTCAATCTATACGCAGCTCTTTTTGCTTTGCCCTTTGATTTTGATTCCACTAAATCTAAAATTTCTCTTTTTGCAAAAGACAGTGTTGGGAATTTAGTCTCACAACAAATTTCATTCCGCTTAGCTAACTTTAAACAGCCAGATGTAACTCCACAATTATCACGAAGTTTCTTAGAAAGAAAAATTCCAGAATTATTTGACAAATATTTACTCGTAGCCGCTAAACCAATAAAACTCGATCTCACTTCAGATGAAGGGCTTGTAAAAGCTTTTAAGTTAGTAAATGAAGAGTATCGAAAGATTTTGGATCAAGAACTAAACATCTTGCTCGAATTAAAGATAACACCTCGTCAAGGAACTGGAATTTTCATTAAGCCGATGAGCTCAGCAACTTCTTCTTCTTTGGGAGAAAAACGTGCTTATACTTATGATGGAAAATCTGCTGGATATTCTGTACATAATGGTCTTGATCTTGCATCTGTTCAAAATGATTCTGTTCTTGCTGCTCAAGATGGTACTGTTTTATTAGCCAAGGATCACGGTATTTATGGAAATACTGTAGTACTTGATCATGGACTTGGCATTTCTTCATTATATGGCCACTTAGCTAGTATATTAGTAAATGTTGGAGATAAAGTATCAAAGGGTTCTTCAATTGGTAGATCTGGTCAAACAGGCCTTGCTGGAGGCGATCACCTTCATTTTGAAATTCGAGTTCGCGCAACTCCTGTAAATCCAATTGAATGGTGGGATGCGAAATGGATCGAGGACAACATTGACGGTAAAGTTAAAAAATTATTAACTGAATATATTAATTAAGCTGCTGCTTCTAAACCTAAACCGGCGATATCTTCTGGCATTGGGGAATACCAATTCTTACGAATAAGCATAGTATTAAAATTTCTAATTAACTTGGAATATTCTCCTCGTATTTCATCGATGATATCAGCATATTCGCGATAACCTGATACCTCTAGTTCAAGTTCAACATTACAGTCTCCAAGTTGTTCAATATAGAAAATAACATTAGGATTCCGATTACAATATTCTACAAACTGATTACGCAAAGCAAGTTCATAGCTGCGCAGGAAGAACTGAACTTTAAAATGATCTAATCCCAATTCTTCAAGATTTAGAGCTAAATGATATCCAATAATTATACCAAGTTTCTCTAGTCGATCGATACGATAGGTAACGATTGCAGCCGTAACTTTAATTCTCTCTGAAATCTCTAAAATCGATATCCTTGAATCTAACGCTAGAAGTTTTAAGATATCAAAATCAATTTGATCAATCTGATATGTTTGATGAGATCCGCCAATAATTCTTCGTGTATTTGGTGCTTTAAGAAAGTAATTTCGACTGTGAATTTTATATTCAACTATTGTAAAAGCTGAAAAATTCAACACTACTTCATTATAGACTGAAAGTATTGAATTATGTATGTCATAGAATTCACGTGGACTCTTGGCCATCACTATGAAGATTAAATCCCATCCACCATCGCAAAGTGCAACCCAAAGAATTCTTGGATGCTTTCGTAAATATGCAACAAACTCAGCTACTTTTGCTTTATTATTCTCAAGGCGAATGAAACTTTTAAAAAAGAGTTAATCCGAGTTTATTTAAATCAATATAAGCAAAGCATCTTTGAATAATCTTTTGATCAAAAAGTCTTTGCATGCGGTATTCAACTCTATCGCGACCTTGTCTCAATTCTCGAGCTAATGTTGAAATTGATTGACGAGAATTGTGATCTAATTCAAATAAGATGCGCCGATCTAAAACATCTAGATTTTTCATATATTTAAGAAGTAAAAATCGAGTTAAAAATACAAATTATTGAGTAAATCAACTATAAAATTCTTATCTTTCGGCAATTTTGCCTATGACTCTGCCACACTTTAATCATATGTTTTGCTTAATCAATAAAAATATGTGATTTTTTGCAAATCAACTGTTTTTAACTTAATTATAAACGTATTCGCAAATGAATGATCTAACAAATGCTTTTACCCCAATTGCAAAAAAAGTTCTTTCTGGACTTTAACTCAATGCTAGGGAACCTTTTTCTAAAATTGCCAGAGCAACTAAAGTCTCAGAGCAACTCGTTAAATATCATGTCCACCGTGCCAAGGAGGAAGGTTTTATTTCCGGTTTTCATCCAATCTTCGTTCCAGAATCCTTAGGATTTACAATGTATATTGTATATCTGCGCTTCTTTGGAGCTTCTCGGGCTGATGAACTAAAGTGGCAATCAAGCTGTGCGCGTATTCGCGGAGTAATGGTCATTGCTCAGAGTTTTGGCCGCTGGAATGGTTTTGTGGCTGTCTGGGCACGCAATCCAGGACAACTAGAATCAGTTATTACTGAGATATCACAATCCATGGCCGGCAAAATAGAAGAGATGCAGATTACAACAAGACTAAATAGCCATTATGCAACTCTTTCAATATTACATGATTCAACTCAAAAGATATGCCGATCTTTAAGTACAACTAGTAGCGAAAGTACATTAGATCAAAAAGATTATAAAATTTTGAGATGTCTGGCCGACGATGCTCGCATTAGTGCTGCCTCAATCTCAGAAAAAATTAGCCTTTCCCCTACTGCTGTTATTTCACGAATTCAAAAACTTGAAGAACGAAAAATTATTAACGGATATCGTGCCATGTTTAAATATTCAAAGCTTGGATACACACAGTTTAGTGTTCTTTTTAAATTGGTTCAGCCTTCAAGTGCTCTGTGTAATAAAATCATGAAAGGATTATTTGAAACGGGATGTGTGCACTTAGTAACGCGATATCTTGGTTTTGCTGACTTTGATGCACGTTGTTACGCCCGTTCATTAGAAGAGTTAGACTCTTTGATAGCCGGCATACGTGATAAATTTGTTAATGATATTTTACAATTTGAAATAGTACCGCTTTTATCGATGCGTTATGTGGATCACCTTCCAATAGGTCAATAATTAATGTTTGTTAATCAATTGAAATAACCCTTAAGAACTTCTGTTTCGCAAGTTTTTGCATAATATAATTGATTAAGCATCAACTTTGGTGATAAATCGAACCTGTTGTTCGGATCATTGCTGTGAGTATGAGTTTTTAAATCTGCAAAATTTCCTAAAAAGTTCCTATTTATATAAATAATCAAGGTTCTTTTCTGGTTTTTAGGCAAAAAGGGCGGATGTCTTGCATATAAATTGATACGGACGTATTTGGATTATCGAATGTTGTAGCAGTAGCGATCTTAAAAGATTGTAAATAATAAGGATTACGCAATGCGAATATCAAAGTTTCTTATCAATTCCCTTTTAACTTTGTTATTTGGATTATATCCAACACTAATGAAAGCTCAAGAAATCGCAGGTTCCATTGGTGGCGATTTTCAGGTTAACCAATCCGGCTCTGCGACTTATACGGTAGCATTAAGCGTTCCACCAGGCACAGCCGGGATGATTCCAAACTTATCTTTGAACTATGATAGTGGTTCGGGCAGCTCATTTGTTGGACAAGGATGGAGTCTTGGCGGACTTCCAATAGTATCGCGTTGTCCAGCATCTTTAGCTATTGATGGTTACTATGGTGGTGAGCATTTTCGTCCCACGGATCGTTTCTGCTTGGATGGACAGCGGCTAGTTGCAGTTGCTGGTTCTGAAGGTGGTGATGGGACTGAGTATAGAACTAGAATTGAATCGTTTACAAAAGTCACCTCACATGGTGGAGAGCTAGGAAGCCCACAATATTTCAAAGCATATTTGAAATCAGGTCTTATTTATGAATTAGGAGTTACATCTAATTCTAGACTTATATCTAATTCCACAGCAGCAATATCTTGGCATGTAAATAGAGTTTCAGACCGAAGCGGAAATTATTAGAGTTACATATCTTCAAGATACCAACCCGGCAGAATTACTTCCACTAAGAATTGATTACACGGGAGACTCTCCCGGATTATCTCCTTATAATTCAGTTAGATTTCAATATGTAAATAAGCTTACTCCAGATTCTAGCTACCATTATAATAGATTTACTACACAACGAAATAACCTAAATAAAATAGCGATGTATACAGGCAACACCTTAGCCTGGGATTACAATCTTACCTACACTCACGATTCAGTTACCGAAGAAGATCGACTTGATGAAATCAAACAGTGTGAAGCGAATGGAAGCTGTCTTCCAAAAATATCTTTTTCCTGGGGGATTACTGGTGACATTAATCTTTTATATGGTGAAAATCTTCAGACGATACCAGTCGTCGGAGGTTATACTAACGCTGGAACTCATCCAGTTATTATTGGAGATTGGAACCGAGATGGTTTAACTGATCTAGGCAGAATTGGGTATGCTGGAACTAAAACTTGCCTCTCTACTGGTGACAGTAGGTTTGATAGATGTTTTCACTTATCTGCTGTTCATATCTGCTGTTCATAATTCAACTCCATACGACTATACCAGTATCTATCCTGTACTTACCGGTGACTATAATGCTGACGATAAAACTGATATTGCTCGGGTAGCAGATTCTGGAATTAGAATTTTCTTAGCTACCTCTTCCCAAAGTAGCTCACTTACTTTCCGTGAAGCTCCAATATTTGCTCGCCTTGCACCAGGTGCAGGATACACTAATGATGGAATCTATCCTTTTTTGGCAGGTGACTGGAATGGTGATGGGTTGTTTGATATCGCTCGAGCAACTCCAAGTTCAGTTTTGCTAGCAAACCACCTCCCAATTACTGCAAGCAGACTTCTAGGAATTACAGATGGTGTTGGGAAAGTAATTAATATTAATTACACTCCACTAACTGATGCAAATGTCTACACCAAGTATTCTGGATCGCAGTATCCTCAGGCTGATATTTCAATACCTATTAATGTTGTAAAATATTTCAGTGTTAGTAACGGCATTGGGGGCATACGGGAGAGTGAGTATAAATACAAAGGACTTCGATATAATTCTAGTCATCGCGCATCCTTTGGGTTTGAGAGGGTTGAAAGCATTGATGTTGAAACTGGCGTAAAAACCACCACCCTCTATCGCCAAGATTTTCCATATGTTGGTATGGCGTATCAACAATTGGTCAATTTAGCTAATGGAACACTTGTTTCAAGAAAAGAAGATGATTGGGGAAGTCTTATGTTAGGTTCCGGCTCTCAACAGCGTAATTTTGTATATGCGGGAGAAACCAGAGAGAAAAAATATGAATTAGATGGATCATTAATCACGTTCGTTACCGCTACTAATACTTATGATAATAACGGCAATCTGAATTCAACGCTAAAAACATACAATGACGGTGCAACAGAGCTCTCAACATTTACCTATGATAATAATTATACAGATTGGTTAATCGGCCAGGTTCGAGAAGCAACGGTAAGAAAAATAGGAAGCACTACGAGTGCAATTCCCATCACTCGAAAAACGAACTTCTCATATTATCCAACAACTAGACTTTTAGAATATGAAATTTTAGAGCCAGGTACTCCATTTGCTCTAACGAAACGAAGAACCTACTATTTTTACGGCAACATTCTTACCGAACGGGTAACAGGAGCAGATATTCTTCCTGAAGAAACTACCTACACCTACGATCCAAAAGGCCAGTTTAAAATAACCAGCACAAACGCTCTAAATCATAGGGCCCTTGCTGAGTACGACTTAAAAAACCGGAAAAGTAAAAAGGGCACCTGATGCCAATAATCTAGTGACTCAGTGGGAGTTTGATCCCTTCGGACGAGATAAAAAACAGATCTATCCAGATGGAAAGGAAACCGTAATTGAGTACTTCAAGACAGACTCAGCGGCACCGGCGAATGCAACGTATCTCGTCAAGAGTACAACGACTGCAAAGCCCCCGGTGATAAAATACTTCGATGAATTAAAAAGAGAAGTGCGCTCTGAAAATATCGGCTTTAACGGACAAAAAATATTTGTTGATCAGATTTACGACGAGCAGGGACTTCTAACTCACGTATCTGAGCCTTATTTTGATGGATCAAATCCGCTTTGGATGGTCAACGAGTATGATGATCTCGATAGAATCGTAATCTCAACCGCGCCGGGAAATCGTCAGACTCACACTCAGTATGACTCACACTCAGTATGATGGACTTACTACCGCCATCATTAACCCCCTCGGTCAAACCAAAACAAAGGTTGTGAACCACCAGGGACAAACAGTAACGAGCAGCGATGATGAAGGAACCGTTTTAACTTTTAATCTTGATAGCCAGGGAAATCCGCTTCAAATTATTGATCCACTCTGGAATTACACCGTCATGACACATGATGTGAGAGGAAAGAGACTTTCTCTTTTAGATCCAAATGCCGGGCTCACTACTTCTACTTACGATGCAAAGGGACAAGTTCTTACCCAAACAAACGCAAAAGCGGAAACTATTACTTATGTCTACGATGTTTTAGGAAGAGTGCGGCAACGGATCAGTCCGGAAGGAACGCAAACTTGGACTTATGATACGGCTCCGCACGGTAAAGGTAAGATTGCTTACATTGAAGGGCTTAATAGTTATAGAGAAGATTTCTCGTACGATGTTTTAGGGCGCCCGACTCAAACAAAGAAAAGAATCGGCGGAAAAGATTATATCTCCGGCCAATCCTACGATTCTCTAAGCCGTCTTGATGTCATGCGGTATCCAAGCGGACTTGAGATAGAGCACTTCTACACTGCGAGAGGGGACCTATCGGAGATCAAACGGGTTGATACAAACTCGGTACTCCTAAGAATCGACACTATTAATGCCAAAGGACAATTAGAACAAAAAACCCTTGGCAATGGATTGATCACCAGCAAAACTTACGACTCAGAAACCTAATTCGTAAAAACAATCAAAACCGGATCCATTCAAGATCTCTCATTTGAGTTTGACGATCTGGGGAACCTAAGACAGAGAAAAGACCTCAAGGTTAATAGAGAAGAGAACTTCCTCTATGACGATCTAAATCGCTTGAAAGAAGCTGGGGTGGTAGGAGAAACTCCCATCACAATGACCTATGATATTACAGGAAACATTCTTACAAGGAGTGATGTTGGAACTTACCATTACAATGACATTGACGGTGGTCCACAGGCAGTTTCAAGCATCACAGGGTTGAAACCAAACACTTATAACTACGATAACGCAGGCAACAGGTGGTTTAGCTCGGATGGATTTATCGCGTACTCCTCATCGGGCAAAGTAATATCTATAGATAAGGCTCCAAAGCGGATGGAGTTCGATTTAGGGCCTGATGATCAAAGAGTAGAAGAGCGAACCTTCAACGGTGCGACTCAGACAGAGCGAAAAGTTTATGCGGAACCCTAATATTTACTAAATAATCGAGCTCTATTCCAATTTTACATGATCGCCATCATATTATCCGAATAATCTCAAATAATTTCCTTATTAAACCCGAAATAAATGCCGTTAATACACTTATCCGCGCAGCTATAGTAACTTTCAAAAGTCTTTGCCGAAAAGAAAAGGCTTTAGAAAGTTACTATCCCCCGGAGGGATAATAAATAGTGTTTTTCATTTTTAAAAATCA
>JAWXBT010000046.1:0-3224 GCA_034440315.1 bacterium | reverse complement strand
GGAACTCCTAATATTTCGGAAATTGTATTTAAATACAATCTAGCACTGGCAGGTAATTCATGAATCTTACGTGCTGAACCTAAATCCTCTTTCCATCCTGACAAAGTAATATATACAGGGGAAACTCTAGCTAAATCCTCAGCTAATGATGGAAAATCATCGATCTCTACTCCATCAAGTTTATACTTAATGCAGATCTTTAATTCATCTAATCCGGAGAGGACATCAAGCTTTGTAATGGCCAATGTTTCAAGGCCATTTAAACCAACAGCCCGAGCCATTGCTACTGCATCGAACCAACCACAACGACGAGGTCTACCTGTAACAGTTCCAAACTCATCACCGCGTTTTCTAATATCTTCTCCAAGTGCATCTTTAAGTTCGGTTGGAAAAGGTCCACTGCCAACTCGAGTACAATAGGCCTTAGCTACGCCTAAAATATAATCAACAGATTTTGGCCCAATTCCGCAACCTGTCATGATTGCTCCAGTAATCGTATTAGAAGAAGTCACAAATGGAACCGTGCCGAAAGTTTGATCAAGTAAAGTTCCTTGAGCACCCTCAAAAACAATTTTCTTACCTTGAATTCGAGCTTTGTTTAATTCGTGACTAACATCTGAAACATAGGGAAGTAGTTTAACACTAAACTCTTCAACATTAGCCCACAGGTTATCAAAATTAACAACTTTTGAACTTTTAAGAATAAGTTTCAAATACTGATTTCTCTCTTCAGTTAAGAGAGAAAGCCTCTCCTTTAAGACAGAGAGATTTTTCAGTTCGCCGATGCGGACTCCTACTCTTTGAGCACGATCTTCATATGCAGGTCCAATACCTCTTCCAGTTGTGCCGATTTTAGCTTCTCCACGTCTTTCTTCACGAGCAATGTCAATGGCAACATGATAATCCAAGATAAGATGAGCATCTCGATCGATGACCAATCTTTGAGGTGTAACGGAAACGCCAGCAGCGTTTAATTTGGCCATTTCTTCAAGGAGAACTGATGGAGTAATAACAACCCCAGCACCAATTAGACACCGAGTTTTTTCTCTAAGAATTCCTGATGGCACCAAGCACAACTTGGTTTTAACTCCATCTACAACAAGTGTATGGCCGGCATTATTACCACCTTGAAATCTGACGACATAGTCAGCCTGAGAAGTAAGGTAATCAACAAGTTTTCCCTTACCTTCGTCACCCCATTGTGCACCGATAACTGCTAAAGATGGCATATCTAACCCTCTATTAAAAATTAACTCCGACTTTCCATGTATCCTCAATTTTTTCAAGCAGCCCAAGAGGTAAAGTAGGGCAAACTTTGGAGGAGTAAATCAAGAATTTGTTACTACTAAATTTATCAACAAGTGTCTGCACTTCGGAAGTTTTTAAAGCTTCCTGATCGCCACCATTAATGCGCCTGGCTAAAGAATCTTCAAATTGAACTTGAGGCCATTTAGCAAAAAGATCTGTGGCTTTAATCATATCACTTTCAGCTAAGCTATCCAAATCTTTAGCAGATTCAACTGAGAAACCAGAGGTTTCTTCACGCCGAATTGTTTTAAGACAACCTCCACAACCTAAAATTGCGCCAAGATCCCTTGCCAAAGAACGTATATAAGTTCCTCGGGAACAGACTACTTTAAACTTAATGACATCTGGACTAATTCGATCAATAAGAAACTGATCGATCTTTACTTTCCTAGAATTAATAACAGGATCTTGGCCTTTTCGGACAAGCTTATAGCTTCGCTCTCCGTTAATCTTAATAGCACTAACTTTAGGAGGAATCTGATCTATCTCTCCAATAAAGTTACTTAGGGCCTCTAGGATTTTTCCAAATTCAGGATACTCAAAAGATTCAGTAATTTTATTCCCGGTAATATCATCTGAATCAGTAACTAAGCCAAATTTTATCTTACCAGAATAGGTTTTACTGCCGCCTTCTAAAAATCTAATTAAACGTGTCATGGCTCCAGCTGGACACACTAGCAAGCCAGTTGCCATGGGATCTAAAGTTCCAGTATGACCAATTTTATCGAGTTTAAATTTATTTTTTACAATCTGAATTGCATCGTTGGAAGTTATGCCGGCAGGTTTATCTATTAAAAATACTCCGCCTAAATCTCTGGGTAGAATTTGTAACATCAGCCGATCCTAAACAATCTTTAATAGCTCAGGCATGAGTTTTTCTCTTAAATCCCCTCTAACTTTCTTCCATCTAAATCCAGCAGCAGCTTTGTGGCCACCACCTCCGAACTTAGAGGCTAGAAGTGAGACATCAGAATTAGAAGAACTAGATCTCATACTAACTTGCCATTGATCAAGGTCTTCTTTTAAAAGAACAGAAACAACGACTCCTTTTATTGAACGACCTTCCTCAACCAATCCTTCAGTATCATCCAAACTAGAAGCAGATTGTTTCAAAGAATCTTGTGTTACTGTCAGTAAAGAAATTTTACCTTCAGAAAAAAATTCAATATTTGAAATTGTTTTTGCAAAAAGCAGAACTGATTCTCGAGATCGAGTTTCAAACATAGCTCTTGAAATCAAAGAAAGATCCGCCCCAGTCTCTAAAAGTCGAGCTGCTGCACGTAAAGTATCAGGAGAAGTTGAAGAATAACGAAAAGATCCAGTATCGGTGATAATTCCCGTAAGTAAATTAACTGCGATTTCCTTAGTAAACTTTACTTGAAGCTTTTCAAGGAGAACATAAATCATCTCTGAAGTTGAGCTGGCTTCACCCTCAATCCAATTCAAAATTCCAAAATTTGTATTTGAAGCATGGTGATCGATGTTTATAATTTGAGTCGATTCACTAAACTCCGATCCTAACTTATCACCAAATCTTTTTCGATCTCCGCAATCACATGAAATTAATATTTCATAATCAACATCTTTAGCACTTGTCTTGATATCTTTAATTGAAGGCATGAACTGAAATTTATCAATAACAGCTGTTTCATTTACAATTGCAACTTTTTTACCAAGTGATTTAAGAGCTAAATAAAGTCCGAGACTAGATCCAAAGGCATCCCCATCAGGATTATAGTGAGCCAATACCAAAATAGATTTAGCTTGATTGATTTTTTCTACAACTTTATCAAGGTTATCTTTGTGTTTCATGTAAAGAAACTAACAAATTAAAATTTAAGATTCAGTTTTCTTTTCAATTTCAGCAACTTTCTTCATTAAAGCTTGGGTCTCATCAATAATATCAAGTGTATCAT
>JAWXBT010000045.1:0-10201 GCA_034440315.1 bacterium | reverse complement strand
GTCTCAATCTTCTACATTTAATTCTTGGAATATCGGACTCAAAGCACTAAGAGCAACTAAAGAGATTTTCTATCAGCTTGGAGTTTGTAAAAGTGAAGGCTGATCAACTAGGATTTTCTGTTCCAAGTGTTTCAAATATTTTAGAAACTGCTGCTAAATCTTTATGGCCAGCTTTAAATCTAAAAGCTTTATTTGTGCCAATGCAAGATCTTTCTAAAGGTGATTTAGGAACAGATTTTCCACTACAAATTGCTGCTCAATTAAAAATTAGCTCTAGGCAGGTACTTCAAAAGCTGATGCCACTTTTACCACAGGATATTCCGTATTTATTTACAGTTTATGATGACTATTTAAATTTGCGATTTCCAAATCTATCCAGAGAAAATTTAGAGGGTCTAGCTAGCATTTATAAAGTAGATATTGATGGTTTTAATAACTCACTTTTATATTTAATTCCTGCACTTAAGGAATGTTGTGGTTGGGAATATCTTCGGCTGGCTTCTATTGTTATGTTACAAGCGAGATTTTTTGTGGCAATTGGAATCCCGGCTACTATAGTAATCGGGGATGAAGTTATAGTTCCTTCTACATATTTAGATTCACGAAATAAATTTATTGCTGAGGTTCTTTGGCAAAAAGTTAAACCGACTGTCTGCACTCAAATATCTGTCAAAGACTTGGCTTTGCAAGTTGAAAATCTCTTAGACACTCATAACTTTAAAAATTGTTATGTTTGGAGCTACGATCAGCTATGGCGAGGAAAAGCATACTTAAACATAACACAAAAGATTAATCTAATATCAAGACATCCATTCTCAACATTTCTAAAAGGAATTGATCTAAATATTAGAGCTGAAGAGGTACAAGAATGGAGAGGTGCAACCTTAAATGCCTTGCAATTTCATCTGGCTTCAGAGCTTGCTGGACACGAAGTTGATATTGATGTTTCAAAAAACCAAGAAAGTGCAAATTTAACATGGTATCTTAGTGCGTCCCTCCAACGTCTTAAATCTTTAGACTTAGAGAGTTTTCAAAATACTGCTGCACCAATTAAGTTCTCAATTAAACAACGAGAATTATGGATTAGGGTGAGTTTTTTACAGACATCCTTGCATCTTGCTACTTGTAGGGCTGATATTTGGTACTACTTATCAGTTTTAAGAGATACTCTTGATAGACTAAACCAAATAGTGGGAGATCCAAAATTTAGAGCTTCATTACATCGTAAGGACCTTGATACTGCATTTTTGTATCTGATTGATATTTCTTACCGTGTTCTTTATCAAACTCAGATCAATCTCAGTTTGATACAATGTTTGGACTTGAAGGATGCTTAATAAAAGCCCATAATTGAAAACTGTATTTTCTTTCTATCCCTGCGAGTACGTATTGGAAAATCAAAAAAAAGTAAAACAAACTTGGTCGATTAAACTTGGTTTAGTACAAGCCGTGGTGCTGTTGGGAGTCATCACTGGCAGCATGTTATGTTCTTTTTATTTAGGGCTTGTTTCTGGTCAAAAAGCTGGATTTGAAAGTGCACAGGCAATTAATCTTGCTAGTGTAGCAAAGTTGCCCATTCCAGATCAGTACAGAGAGGAAGAGTTAGATGCTGCAGCTTCAAAAGTTTTTGCGAAATTAAGTGAGCCAGAAAGAGTAATTGATGAAAATCATCAAGCTCCTGAATTACCGACGTTAGCTGCGATTGAAATGACCAAAGTTGTCAGACCCGAATTGCCATTAGATGATTTGGAAGAAGCAATTATTCCAAAATCTAAAAATCAAAATGTAATTACGATCCTTACAGATCCTCCTGCTATTAAAAGTAACAATAAATTAGTTGAAAATATTGCTGATCAAGAAACTATCGGTTCTTTAAAAGATGCCACTCTAACAAAACAAGTTGACAATCTTGAAGAGCAAGAAGATGTGCAAGATTATCAGGGCAGTAGTGTGCTTGAAACATTAAAAGACAGTGATCTTATAGAAATTAAAAAATCAGATCTTGTTGTTAAAGAAGCCCAGAAGAAACGTGATGATTTAGTTGAGGATATTGCAGACTCTGACAATAATATAACTGTGCTTAAATCTAAGAAAGAACTAATAACTAAAAAAGCTGATACGTTACTGAGCAATAAAGATTCTCAAAAAATTAAAAACGATCTCAAAGCTAAAGAGGCAGAAAAAACTAAAGATAAGAAACCAACATCGTTTGTAAAATCAAAAATTTCAACTGGTTGGTATGCTCAGGTGGCAGCTCCAAGTAAATTAGATGATGCAAATGGACTTGCTAAAAAATTAAAAGATTCAGGTTTCTCTTCTTCTATAGAAGTAGCAAATATAAGAGGTCAAGAATATTACCGAGTATTGGTAGGTCCAGAAGAAGAAAGGAAATATTCAGAGAGCATGGTTCAACAACTCAAAAGAGAGAAGTACCTTCGAGGGGATCCTTTTATTAGGCTTATTAAATAGTTGTCTAATTACTTGAAATTACTGTTCTAAATTATTAGAAACTCTAATGTTTTTATTTAATCTAAAATAAACAAATACTTAAGTTAACAATTTAAAGGTAAATAAAACTAATAAATCTAGGTGATTGTAAGAATAACTTTGGCATATTGTGAGGCTAGTCGTTGCTGCAATTTTACCAAAATGCTTACTACTTGCTTACTACTTAAGTATAATTTACCAAGTTGCCGATAAAATTAATAATGTCCGAACCAGTAGCTGATACAACATCTTCTCCTCTTCTCAGCCTCAGTTATGGGGTGGGTACAGATGTTGGAAGACGTAGAGAAGATAATCAAGATTCTTATGGAGTTATCAATACTGAGTATCTAAAATTTTACATTGTTGCTGATGGGATGGGTGGTGCTAAAGGCGGAGCCATCGCTTCAAGTTTGGCTGTTAAAACTGTGGAAGAAGCATTAGGAAAGTTGCAACGACTTAGTACAGATCAGATTGCCAATGCATTTAGTAGAGCCAATGCAGAAATTTTCAAACATGCATCTGAGGACGAAAGCTTTGCTGGAATGGGCACCACAATGGTTGGCCTCGCATTTTTTGATACCAAGATGTTGGTTGTAAATGTTGGAGATTCTCGTGCTTACCGTGTAAGAGGAGATAAGATAGTTCAATTAACAGATGATCATACTCTAGTAAATGATCTTGTCCGAAATGGAGCGATAACACCTGCTCAAGCAGAAAATCATCCTGTAGCTCATATGCTGACTCGATCTTTGGGCCCATGTCCTGATGTTGATGTAGAAGTATTTTTTGTAGAAGATGGCCCAGCAAAAAATGATATATATCTTCTATGTTCCGACGGTCTTTACAATGTAGTTAGCAAAGATGAGATGTTAACCATTTTAAAAAACAAGAGTATCGATGAAGCAATTCCAGATCTGATTGCCTTAGCAAATGAGAGAGGTGGGCCTGATAATATTACAATAATAATTGTTCAAGTTGATGAGAATTATCCATTGAAAGCCTCTGATTTTAAAGAGGCTCAATATCCTCGCACAGCAAATAAGTCTCAGCTTCCCAAGACTGATGCTTATGATATTAGAGCAACTCGTGAACAGTACAGGTTCACTAAGGTAAAGAGGGAACATGATGATTCTGATCTTCAAATTAGCTCACAATCTATAGCAAAAAATGCTACTGCAACTTCAAAGATTTCAAAAACGGATCAGTCTTCATTGCTACATTTTAAATGGGCAGGATTAATGATTCTGGGATTAGTTATGGGATTTCTTTTATCAGAGACCTCTTCATTCTTTAAGAGTAGTAACAGGCAAGAGTTACGAACTGTTTTGATTAATCCTTTAGCTTCAGAAATTGCCAAGGTTCCAATGATTTCATACAACTTCAATAAACCTGAGATGGAAATTGGAGTTTTCGTATCTAAGAGAGAGACTGGAGTAAAAGATACTCAGTTAATACCAGATAGTTTCTCAGTTAATAAGGGTTTGACTAAGGGACAAGTCGAAGGTGTAACTCAAAGAAAGAAAACAATTCAAGATCAGTTGCAAACTATAAGAAACGAGATAGAACAGCTAGATAATCCTCAATTTGCACAATTATCAGAACGAAAAGAAAAGATTCAGTTAGAGTTAGGTAAGCTTGATCTAAACCAGGTTTCTTCAGTAAAAGAGCTGAATGATAGCTCAAAAAATCTTGCTTCATGGATTGATAGAAAACAGAGACTTTCAACTGCAGATCCTGTTGATCTAGCCTCAGAAGTTGCTTTTAGCTCATCATATGTCAGAGAGCGAAAAGAATTATTTGAAAAAGCTACCTGGGCTTATTTAAGAGAGGTTGAAGTTTGGAGATACAGTCCAAATGATCAGGAGCTTACCAAAAAAATATCTGAACTCGGCAAAGCTCGTGAACAAAGAAGAAATGAACTAGCAGAAGCTGTAGCCAAGGCAGTGGATCAGGGTAAATTAGATGCCGAAGAAAAAATATCTCTAGATAGTACTAAGAGTAAAGAGATTGAAATAAAAGTCTTAAAATTTAAAAATGAACTTAAATTTATTGAGCTTATATTTAAAAATGATGCAGCTGCAAAACAAGCTTATCGAGCTGACATTATTAAGCGAAGCGAAATAGCTCAATCTGAGCTTGATGAGTTAGCCAGGATGCTTCCATAATTCATGCTGAACCTGTTATTCTTTGCCTATATATGATAGATCCTTTTCATCGATTTGAAGGATATCATTTATGGAAAAAGCTGCCTTAATTTCAGTTACAGATAAAAAAGGAGTTATAGAATTTGCAAGATCTCTCACTCTTTTGGGATATAAAATTTTATCTTCATCAGGCACAGCTACTGCCTTAAGAGAGGCCGGAGTAAGCGTCATATTAGTAGAAGATTATACTGGTCAAAAAGAGATTCTCGATGGTCGGGTCAAAACACTTCATCCCAAGATTCATGCAGGAATTTTGGCAAAACGCTCTGATTTAAAACATATGCAAGAGTTGAAACAAGATCAGATTTTGCCAATCGATCTTGTTGTTGTCAATTTATATCCATTTTTGGAGAAGCTGAACTCTGCCGAGAGGCATAATCCTTCAAGCATGGTAAACTTTATCGATATTGGTGGCCCAGCAATGTTGCGAGCTGCCTCAAAAAATCATGAGGGAGTTTTACCAGTTATAGATCCTTCGGATTATGATAAAATTATCGCAGCGTTGCAGAGTGGATCTGTTTCACTAAATCTTCGTAGAGAATTAGCATCAAAGGTTTTTACCACTCTTGCAAACTATGATCTTCAAATTGGCAAGTATTATGCTGGTGTTGCAGCAAGTGGAGAATCACGTGAAGAAGATTTAATTTTAGGTCCAGTATCTGGATTAGTTTTAGTCCGAGAACAAGAGCTGAGATATGGCGAAAATCCTCATCAGAAAGCTCATTTATACAGGGATATGAATGCTAGTCCAGGTCATTTAAGTTGGAAACAACTACAAGGAAAAGCTCTTTCTTATAATAATCTTTTAGATTTTGATGCCTGTCTTAGATTAATTAGAGATATTGGAGACAGGCCGGCGGCTACGATTTTTAAACATCTAAATCCTTGTGGAGTGGGAAGAGGTGTTACTTTACTCCAAGCACTTCAGAGAGCTAAAAAGGGCGATCCGCGAAGTCATTTTGGTGGAGTTGTTGGCTTTAATATGGAAGTCACATCTGAGGTAGCAGAAGAACTTACAGAAGGTTTTGTTGAGATTATTTTAGCTCCTAAGTTTGATTCTGCTGCTATGTCTGTTCTCTCAAAGAGGAAAAACCTTAGAGTCTTAGAGATAGATTTAAAATCTCATTCGCCACAACTTGAAATGCGAATTATTCAAGATGGAATTTTAGTTCAAGAAAGAGATAAGGCTGTTTCTGATGTTAGAAAAGCTCGACTGGTTTCAAAACGAAAACCTACTGAAGCAGAGTATAATGCCCTACAATTTACTTGGGCAGTTTGTAGTCATGTCAAATCAAATGCTGTCGTTGCAGGAAATGAAGATTTGATACTTGCCATAGGAGCAGGTCAGATGAGTCGTGTCGATTCTGCTGAATTACTCATTAATAGAGCAAAATTACATGACAACGATATTACTAATGCTGTCGTTGCCTCGGATGCTTTCTTCCCTTTTCCAGATTCAGTAGAGCATCTTATAAAAGCTGGGGTAGCTTTCATTGTGGCACCAGGGGGGGCAAGTAGGGATTCAGAAATAATTGCGGCAGTTGATAAATTGGGTGGCGGTTTATTGTTTGTCGAAGATAGGCATTTTAGACATTAAAAAGAAGGTCAAGATGAAAGTCCTTGTTTTAGGATCTGGATCAAGAGAGCATGCACTTTGTTGGCGTTTAAGGCAGAGTCCCTCAGTAAAAGAACTTTTCTGTGCACCAGGAAATCCTGGAACTGCAAGTGTTGCTAAAAATATTTCCATAGATGTTAGCGATATCCATGGGCTAGTAGAGTTTGCCTTACATAATTCTATTGATCTTACAATTGCTGGTCCAGAGCTTCCACTTAGTTTGGGAGTAGCCGATCTTTTCATTGCTAAAGGACTTAGAATCTTTGGCCCTGTTAAGGAAGCTGCAAAAATTGAAGGCTCAAAAAGCTACGCAAAAGAGATAATGAGTGCCGCAAATGTGCCTACGGCAGATTATAAGACTTTTTTTGATAAAGATTCTGCATCTAAGTTTTGTGATCAACATGGGGTGCCTCTTGTAATTAAAGCTGATGGCTTGGCTGGTGGCAAAGGAGTTTGCGTTTGTACTGAAGAAAACCAAATTAAAGAAGCATTGAATTTCGTATTTACTGAAATAAAAGCTTCACAAGTTGTAGTCGAAGATTTCTTAGATGGTACGGAAGCTTCATATATAGTTGCTGCTGCTGGCGATATTATTGTAGCGATGGCATCCTCTCATGATTATAAGCGTCTCTTGGATAGACAGCGAGGACCAAATACCGGTGGTATGGGATCTGTTTCACCAACTCCAAATTTAAAACCCGAACAAGATTTGTGGGTTATTGATCATGTTATTAAACCGACACTTAATGAACTTAAAAAAAGGGGCACTCCTTTTTGTGGTTTCTTATATGCCGGGTTGATGATTGATAAGCATGGAAAAATTAAAGTTTTGGAATTTAACGCTAGAATGGGAGATCCAGAATGTCAATCTATCATGAGAAGATATAAGGGTGATTTTGCAGAGCTTCTTTTCTCTCTTGCCTCCTTATCTTTAAATGAATCATCGGAATCCTTGCCTAGCTTCGAATGGATCAATGATTCTTGTGTTACAATTGTAGCTGCTGCTTCAGGATATCCTGCTGCCTTTAAAAAAGGCGATGAAATTTTAGGAATTGAGAATGCAGAGAATATATCTGATGTTAAAGTCTTTCAAGGAGGTACTGTATTAAATGCTTCCGGTAAGCTTGTGACTGCAGGTGGAAGGGTCCTTAGTATTACTGCTTTAGGGAAAGACTTAGAAGAAGCTCGTCAAAAAGCCTACAGAGCAGCGGATATTATTCAATTCAAAGGAATGCATATCCGAAGAGATGTGGGGAGATAAATGTATTCTCGGTATTTTTACATATTAATGTTCATTCTAATTTTTCCAGGCTACGCGCTCTCCCTTGATGGGGATAGAATAATTAAAATTTTTGACAAACATGGACTTCTAAGAGCACAGGCTCGATCTGACATACGAGATGTAGAAATTGAAGTAAAAAATCATTCAGATTTGTATAAGATTGTTCTAACAAGAGTTGATGGTATTCAACCAGAAATTGAAGCTATGGAAAAGTCTAAGGGCATCTTTGTTTTTGAAAAAATTCACGTTGGTACTTGGAAGATAGTGGCGGGCGAGGCTATTGTTACAAAGGTGACAATGAAATGACATCAAGAGAGTTTCTTAAAAATTTTCTGACTCGAAAAGAATATATTGAAAAAATTCGAAATAGTCAGAATTGTGATATTTTGGTCGTTGGTGGTGGAATTCACGGTGCCGCAGTTGCACATTTAGCTGCACTTAATGGTCTTCAAACCATTTTATTAGAGAGAGATGATTACGCCTCTGGTACTTCAAGCCGATCTTCTAAGATGGCTCATGGAGGATTGAGGTATCTTGAAGCTTTTGATTTTAGACAGGTTTTTGAAGGTGTAAAAGCAAGAGAAGAATTGTTTAGAGTTGCAAATCATATCGTTTCTCCAGAAAAATTTTTAGTCCCCATTAAAAAAGGAAACTCTTGGTTTAAATTTAAACTTGGCTTGGGGTTAAGTCTCTATGATCTTTTTTTAAAAACTAAAGAATTTAAGCATCGCTGGATTTCCGCTGAGGCTTCTGAACTATCAATCTTTGGTAGAAAGAGATCTGATTACCAGGGAGGATTTATCTATGCAGATGGTATTTTAGATGACTCAAGACTTGTGCTCGATACTATTTTAGCTGCCAGGCAGGAAGGAGCTATTTGTCTTAATCATGCGCTAGTAAAAAAAATCCAACAACAAAATGGGCCTCGAGTAGTTGTAAAGTGGACGGATCAGCTGACAGGTAACGATTACGAAACTGAAACAGGGGCTGTTATTAATTGTGCCGGACCTTGGGCACCGGAAGTAGGAGATACAAAAAGTTTAAAGGCTCTTAGAAAGACAATGCGGTATAGTCAAGGAACTCATATTTTGTTTAATAAACCTTGGATTGGTCCTTCATTACTTTTGCCACTTGAGGAGAAAGGTAGATATTATTTTGTATGGCCACACCCAGCAGGGACTATGGTTGGAACGACAGAGAGAGAACTTGTCAGTGCTTCTGAGAGTCCATTACCTCAAAAAGATGAAATTGAGGAAATTTATACTCGATTAGAAAAAGATTTACCGGAAAGTGGCTTGAATAGGGAAAGTGCTCATTATTGTTTTGCAGGAATAAGGGTTCTTCCAATTAGAAAGAGTAAGTGGGGAAGTTCCACTGCAAGTATATCTAGAAAACATCAATGGTATTTTGATAGGGGTGTTCTCTCACTTGTTGGTGGAAAATTAACAACGGCATTTTGGACAGCTTTGGAAGGTTTGAAGATTATTGCAAAGATGTCTGAACTAAAGGAACAGATCGTCTCAGCAAAAAAAAGAAATTTACCAGGCGCTGGAGATGTCTCAATTTTTCAAAATCAATTTGAAAATCTTATTAAGAATAAAAAAGTTGATCCAGTTTTATTACAAAGAGCAGTCGCAAGATATGGTGTAAGGATTAATTATTTCCTAGAAGAAGATCCCACCTGGCTTGAATCTATTGGTGGGGAATGTTTAAGAGGGGAGCTTGAACTAGCTTTGGATGTTGAGCAGGCAGAAAATCTTGAAGATGTTATGAATCGAAGATTGGGGATTCAGTATATGCCCGGGGCTGGGATAAATGGATTGAATGAAATATGTGAAGTTCTAGGAAAAAAACGCCCTAAGATTAATTTAGAAGAGGAAATGGGAAAATATAAATTTAAGATTAATCAGATTAGGGAGCTTATTGGAAAGTAGGGCACACTTTATGCTTTATCTGAGTAAGGTTATCTCCACTCCGCCCTTCGACTAGCTCAGGACGAGGGGGTATAGGCCCTAAAAAATTCGCTCATAGATATGTTGTAATCTTTACGGATTATAATACTGCATATGATATTTCATCTCATATAGAAAATCTCTTGGCTTCGTAATTTTCCCATTTAATTTGGTTGGTACTGACACGGCAACTATTTCACTTAAACCATTTTGAGCTGCTGGACATGAAAGTAATGTACGTAAGTATATTTTGACTGATTTTTTGCGAAGAGATCCATGTTCTGATCTTTTAAGATACCTTAGGGGATTGGCAATAATCTGAACTAATGATTCATTGCGTTCAAAAGTTGCCACACTTACTCCTTTACCTGGAAGGGAAGCGAGTTGAGATTTTTTAGTAGCAGCAAAAAGATTGTAATGACAGCCCATCATAGAGGTTAGATCGTCTTGAAGAAATGTAATTAAAATTGAATGAGCTTTTGCAAGAGTTTCAACTTCGTTAGTAACTGTTGGTTGAGCCAATAGAGATTCGTTATATACGAATAAAGCTGTAAAAGAGGATATTAATACTCTATGAATCGAGTTCATGACTAGTAATAACGTATGTTTTCTAGAAAACCTTAAACAGTCTTTTAACCGTTAAAGGATCGTGTTTATATGT
>JAWXBT010000044.1:0-7026 GCA_034440315.1 bacterium | reverse complement strand
CTCATAAGTATGGCACCACAAAATCCAACATGGAATATTCCTAAAGGAGCTTCTCTATTCACAATAGCAAAAACTTCACGATCGTCCCTTCCCAAAAACAATCCGTAGGTAATGGTTATTATAAATGAGATAAAAATACCTGCTGAAGCAGCCAATAAGGCTACATGCCTATAAGCAGCATAGTAGTCATCGGAGCTCGCTGACACTTCAACTGTTAGAAATGACACTAGAACCAACAATGCTGGAATTAAACAGACAATGAAATAGAGAGGGGCCTTATGCTTAAGGCCTCTTTCTGAAGTACAAACAGTTGCGAATTCAAAACTGGTCACGCAAACAACTGCAAACATCGTAAAAAGAAAAAGCCAACGAGCATAATCAGTAATTATAGCAATTACATAAAGTGCAACCAATGCAGTTATTAGAAGGGTTGCGGTTTTAACTCTGGTACTAAGTTCTGAAAAATTTGTCATTGTCTTCCCTCTTTTAAGATCTGCTCATCAGTTAATCCAAATCTCCGAGTACGTCCCTGATACTCATGTATACAGCGTAGAAACTCATCAACGCTAAAATCAGGCCAAAGGACAGAAGTAAACACTATTTCGGAATAAGCAAGTTGCCAAAGAAGAAAATTAGAAATTCTATATTCGCCACTAGTCCTAATTAAAAGATCTGGATCTGGCATATCGCAAGTATATAAAAAGTTTCCAAAATTTTCTTCGGTTAATTCATTGATTGATAAATTACCTGAAGTAACATCTTCCAAAACTTGTCTTGTCGCGCTCACAATTTCTTCTCTTGCACCATATGATAGGGCCAATATGAGGTGCAATCTAGTTTCATTTTCAGTTTTTTTTTCGGCCGACTCAAGCGCCTTCACAACTCCTTTGGGTAACTTAGAGCGATCTCCAATTGCCCTTAACCTTACTCCATTTTCTTTTAGACTATTGATTTCAGCATCAATATAAAAAGTAAAAAGTTTCATTAGAGTTGAAATTTCAAGTTCAGGACGTTTCCAATTTTCAGTTGAAAAACAATAAAGAGTTAGATATTGGATACCTTGCTTAATGCACTCTTCCACAATCGGTCGGACTCTTTTAACGCCAGATTTATGACCATCAACTCGGGGCAAGCCGTTTTTTACAGCCCATCGTCCATTTCCATCCATGATTATGGCTACGTGTTTCGGCACAGAGTCTTGTGAAGAACTCTTACCATTGGATGAAGAAACTATTGTCATGATATTTCCTGTCGAAGGACTAGAAAACGAACGTAAGAGGCCTTAAACCTCCAACATCTCTTTCTCTTTTTGATTGGCTAGTGTCTCGACTTCTTTTACAAAAAGGTCGGTAATTTTTTGAACTTCCTCTTGAGCTTTCTTAGACTCATCTTCATTCATAGCCTTGTCTTTGACTTGCTCTTTAACATCATCAATAGTTTCACGGCGATTGTTTCTTAAGGCAACTCTAGCCTCTTCCGCTGTCTCTTTTAATTTTTTAATAAGTTCTTTTCTTCTTTCTTCACTTAGAGAAGGCAATATAACTCTAACAGTATTTCCATCATTTGAGGGATTTAAGCCAAGATCTGAACTTCTAATGGCTTTCATTACGCCTTCAACGGCTCCTCGATCATATACTTGTAATGCAATAATTCTAGCTTCTGGTACGGAAATATTAGCAAGCTGAATTAAGGGAGTCATCGTTCCATAATAATCAACCGTAATTCCTTCTAGAAGATTAGCACTGGCTCGACCAGTTCTAATCTTAGTAAGATCTTTCTTAAAAGCCTCAATGGTTTTCTTACATTTCTCTTTTAATTGTGCTGTATCAGCTGCCATAAACAATCCTTCGATTAAAACTTTCCGCTTGCATTAACGAGAGTCCCAATTGCTTCGCCCATTACTACTTTTTTCAGATTTCCATCAACCCCAATATCAAAAACAACGATAGGAAGTTCATTATCCATACATAACGATATCGCCGCAGCATCCATCACCTTTAATCGCTTTTGTAGAACATCCATAAAGCTTACAGACTCAAAATGTTTGGCTGTAGGATTTAATTTTGGATCGGAATCATAGATACCATTAACCTTTGTACCTTTTAGTAGTACATCAGCTCCGATCTCCATAGCTCTCAAACTTGCGGCAGTATCTGTAGTAAAATATGGGTTGCCAGTTCCGCAGGCAAAAACAACGACTCTGCCCTTTTCTAGATGTCGAGTTGCTCTACGACGAATGTATGGCTCTGCAATCTGGCGCATTTCAATTGCAGAAGAAACTCTAGTCGGCATGGAACGTTGCTCAAGTGCGGCTTGTAAAGCAAGAGCATTGATTGCAGTGGCTAACATGCCCATGTAGTCCCCTGCTACTCTGTCGAGCCCTTGGTTATCTGCCTGAACACCTCTAAAGATATTTCCGCCACCAATGACTAGACCAACTTCAACACCAAGTTTATGAACTTCGTGAACCTCATTCGCAAGTCGCCCAATAGTATCAGGATCGAAACCAAACTCTTTATTACCGGCAAGCATCTCACCGCTTAACTTAAGGAGGATTCGACGATACCTAGGAGTCTGGCTCATGAGGTTAATTTAAAAAATTTAAGTTAGTTTTTAACAGTTACCATCGATGCAACTTCATCAGCAAAATTAGCTGTTTCAATGGCAATACCTTCTCCGACTTCAAAGCGTTGAAAACGTCGAACACCAACTTTTTCACCAGTTTTTACTGACATATTTTCTAGAAGTTCCTTAACTGTCAGTTTACCGCTCTCATCTTTAATGTAGATCTGATTTAACAAACAATTATCTTCGAAGTATTTCTTAATTCTACCAGGCAAGATTTTATCTGCCATGGCTTTTTGCTTTTCATCAAGTTGCTCGAGTGCAATCTCTTTCTCTTTAGCAATAACTTCTGCAGGCACACTCTCTTCTGAAACATATTTGGGATTCATTGCAGCAACTTGCATTGCTAAAGCTCTGGCAAGAGCACGGAACTCATCACCACGTGCCACAAAGTCAGTTTCACAGTTAAGCTCCACAAGAGCAGCAACTTGATCGCCATGATGATTGTAAATACCAATCATGCCTTCAGCAGCCACCTTGCCAGCTCTTTTACCTAGATCTTTAAGACCTTTTTTTCTTAATATTTCGATTGCAAGATCCATGTCACCATTGGCTTCAGCTAAAGCTTTTTTACAATCCATCATCCCAGCTCCAGTTGAAGAGCGAAGGTCTTGTACAATCTTTGCAGAAATCTCTGCCATAAACATACTCCAAAAAATTATTAGAAAATTACCTACTAGTTCAATATCAATTAAGCAGTAGCTGCGGACTCATTACTAGCTGCAGCTCTTGACTCTTTTGAAGAGCCCTCAGATTGATCCTGACCCTTTTGTCTGTAAGTTGCTCTATATATATTCGCGCCTTCAATAGCAGCATCAGCTATAGCAGCAGCAAAAAGTCTTAGAGTTCTTACACCATCATCGTTTGATGGAATTGGGAAATCAATTGGACGTGGATTTACGTTCGTATCGCAAAGCGCCACAACTGGAATGTGTAGTCTTCTTGCTTCAGCAATCGCCAAGTTTTCTTTATTAACGTCAGTAATAAAGATAACGCTTGGAATTCCCTTCATATCCTTGATACCACCAAGGCTTAATTCAAGCTTAGTGATCTCACGGGAGATCTTTAATTGTTCTTTCTTAACAAGTTTCACTTCACCAGAAGCATTTTGGGCTTTAGTTAAAAGTTCCTTGAGCTTATTCATACGATCAATTGATCGTTTGATAGTTCCGAAATTTGTAAGAGTTCCACCAAGCCAACGAGTTGAAACGAAAAATCCGTTACATCTCTCAGCTTCCATTTTTACAATGTCACGAACTTGTCGTTTTGTTCCAACGAAAAGAACCGAGCCGCCCTTAGCGCAAACATCAACCACCACCTTTCTGGCTTTCTTCCAATGATCCATTGTTTGATCAAGGTTGATGATATGAAGACCACTTCTCTCGCCATAGATATATGGACCCATCTTTGGATTCCACTTATCAGTCTGATGCCCGAAATGAGCACCAGCTTTCATAAGAGATTGGATTGAAATAGTAACAGGATATTCCAATGCTAAAGAGGAAACAGTCCCATTAATGGATGTAGTATTGTCAGTCATTTTTTCTCCGTCTTAGTTAAGCCTCCCCGAGTGGATTAGACTAGGAAAGAAATTTTTCCTATAATCTATCAGTACTAATTTCTCTAATAATTTAGGGAAACTACACTAAGACATTCCGCTCAGGTGCGATTTTGTTAAAAGTTATATCATGCCCATTTCAAAAACACAAAGCGCCGTAAATATTACATATTTAGTAAATTCCCTAAGTCAACAAACTGTTAAATATCCCCATAACTAAATAGTGCGGTCATACGCTAAGAACGGATCTTCAAAATACTTATTTGAGTAGATGGGTACATATTCTCTATCCCCGAAAATTAAATTAAAGAGAAATTCTCTTTTCTTAATTTTCGGAAAGGGTGGAGCTCCTTAAGGTTTCTCCCGTTTCTATCCAAACAACATCCAACGGGGTCAACCCCCAGGAGACTCATCATGAAGGTTCTCGCCTTCCTGTTCATTCTGATCGTTTCCCTGCTGACCCCGAACATCAAGGGTCAAGACGTCACGCAAGATCCCATGGCGCAAGCCTGGATCGGGGCCGAAAACGACATCAAGTACAGTGGCGAAGATCCCCTGATCCTGATCAGCCTCAAGGCCGATCCGTATCAAGAAGAAATCGACAAGTTGGCTGAGATCTCGCGTCGCTTCGTGCAAGTCTACAGAAGAGATTCCTACGACTACATGGGGATGAACGAGTTCGATAACTCCGTCTTCTCTCAACTTCCGAAGTGGATCGTGCTCAAGGCCATGAATCTTGATAAGGATCCTTGGGGAAAGGCAACTAACCCCGAGCACTGGAGAGACAATCGGCGAGAGCCTGGCGACATCTTCAGTGAGAATCAAGCCAAAGCCCTTGCTTTCATCTACTTCCTTGCTCCCAAGCTTGGAGAGGAAGGCAACAAGTGGTTGATCGTCGAGAATCGGGAAGGGAAAAAAGTCATCAGTCTCGATCCGAACTGGAGCGAGACGCTTGGCTACGATCCTACTCGGTTGCTCGTCAGGACCTCGGGAAGTCTTGACACGCGTAGAGGTACTCGAAGCACCAAGTCGAAAGACTGGGGCTGGAAGATTGGGAACCTCGAATTCATGGTCATTCCTGGATGGGGTATCAAGGACGGCAAGCTCGTTATCGTCAACAAGAAGCTGATTCGAAAGAGCCAATACCTCGAAGGTCTGATGAAATGGGGCGTGGAGACGCTCTATGTCCCACTTTGCAAGATCGTAGATGGCAAGATCGTGCATCCGATGGAAAAAGAACTCAAGGCTCGAGCCTTGGAGCTTTTCCCGCCGGTCTCGGCACTCATTCTCGCCGAGGCGAGTACCGAGTTGCCAAGCAGCAACGACTCGACTTCCGCAACAATTCCTGTCACGGAGGATCTGCTAAACGGTCCTGACCAGGAATCGAAAGCTGAGGTGTCTTCGACAGAGACTGAATCTGTCTCTCGTCTTGCAAAGACTGCCGATGAAGCAGTCGAGCAGCGAAAGACGATCGAAAACGAAGAGGAAGAAAAGGAAGTGGACTGGATCCAATTGCTGATTGTTCTCGGTGTCATCGCAGCATTGTTTGCTGTGATCGTCTTGATTGTTACGATCAAGAAACGAAACAATCTTCAGCACAATCCTCACGCCTGTCCTCCCTCCTCGAGCGATCTGCCTCGCTGAATCAAAACTAGAGAAAGCCCACGAATACCCTGAGCAAGTATCGTGGGTTCTTTCTCTAATCTGTTTATGGAACTGTTTTGCTCAAGAACATTTTCTCGGAGCCACCCCTCCGAACACTTTCAAATTTAGAGGATATGTACCTATAAACTGTTTATTGAACTAAACAGCTCTCAAAGACTTTTAAACCGCTAGCATTTCCAATATTGCCGACAATCGATTCAGCTGCCCGTTCGGGATGAGGCATCAATCCAAGAATATTCCCCTTCTTATTTGAAATCCCAGCTATGGAATTCATTGAACCATTAGGATTTATTTCAAAATTTTCATGATCGATATTGCCATTTGGATCACAATATCTAAAAACAACGAGACCATCCCCTTCTAATGCTTTTAAATTTTCGGGATCTATAAAATAATTTCCCTCTCCGTGAGCAACTGGACAAGTAATAATCTCACCATTTTCATATTTTGAAGTAAACGGAATTAAGTTGTTTTCAACTTTTATATTTACATAACGCGAAAGAAATTTACGATTAATATTTCTCAACAAAACACCAGGTAGAAGGCCACATTCACAAAGAATTTGAAATCCGTTACAGATGCCGATTAGTTTTCCTCCAGTATCAGAAAACTTTTTTACTTCTTCCATGATCGGAGATACTCGAGCTAGAGCTCCGGTTCGTAGATAATCACCAAAAGAAAAGCCACCAGGTAAAATCACTAAATCAGGATTTTTTAAATCTCTTTCTTTGTGCCAAATAGTTTCAACAGAAGCATTAAGGAGAGCGGCATAGACATGCTCTACATCATGATCGCAATTTGAGCCTGGAAATCTAACTACTGTTACTCTCATAATGGCCGAATCTCAAAATTTTCGATTACAGTATTTGCCAAAAGCTTATCGCACATAGCGCGAACCTTCAATTTGGCTTTCTCAGAATCAGTTTCTTCAACATCAAATTCAACTAAACGACCAACACGCAAATTAGACACATCAGGAAATCCGATATCTTGTAAGCCCTTCTCTACTGCTTTGCCTTGTACATCCAAAACACCAGGCTTTAATCGAACAAATACTTGAACTCTCATTTTATCCTTTTAGCTTTATAGTGAGTGCCTCAACTTTCTAGCCTTTAAGCAAGAAAGAATATTTTATCTATAGTGTTTTTCAAAAGTCTTTGCCGAATCACAAAATATGG
>JAWXBT010000043.1:0-8117 GCA_034440315.1 bacterium | reverse complement strand
TACATTTGAACGAAGTGAAAATGGATGGACACGCCCCGACTTGAACCAGCAATAAAGTCAAGTCGATCACTTAGAAGCGAAGCGAATAAGTGAGGCGGGGACATAAATTATTTCTGACATCTTAATTCGATTATACTATGGGATTTACATGTGGAATCGTTGGGCTACCCAATGTTGGAAAGTCAACAATCTTTAACGCTTTAACATCAGCCAAAGCTGCTGCTGAGAATTTTCCTTTTTGTACTATCGAGCCGAATACCGGAGCAATTCCCGTGCCCGATCCGAGACTTAATCACCTTGCAAAATTAAATAGTTCAGCAAAGTTAATTCCAACTCAAGTAACTTTTGTTGATATCGCTGGATTAATAAAAGGGGCATCAAAAGGCGAAGGACTTGGTAATCAATTCTTAAGTCACATTAGAAGTGTCGATGCGATAGCACATGTAGTTAGGTGTTTTTCAGATCCAAATGTAATACATGTTGATGGTTCAGTAGATCCATTCAGAGATATTGAAGTGATTGAAACTGAGCTAATCCTTTCGGATATGGATTCTCTTTCCAAGCAAATTTCTCGTTTAGAAAAAGGTGCTAAATCTGGAGATAAAGCTAGCAAATTAAACTTGGACTTACTGATTTCTCTAGATAAACACTTAGCACAAGGTAAACCTGCAAGAACATTTTTAATTCCTGAAGGTGCCGAAGAAGCTCGGCTAGCTTTTAATCTTCTACTTACATCTAAACCAGTTATGTATGTAGCTAATGTTGATGAGTCTGAGCTTGGAGATATTCCAAATATTGTAGGCACACGTCCCGTAGATAAAGTCGCAAAACTCGCCAAAGAACAACGTGCAAGCCTTGTCGTAATCTCTGGAAAAGTGGAAGCCGAACTTTCTGAACTATCTATTGAAGATAGAAAAGCCTATCTTGATGAACTTAAAATGCCATCTGCAGGGCTAGATAGAATGGCAATGGCAGGATACGAGCTGCTCGGTCTAATTACTTTTTTTACTGTTGGACCTAAAGAAGCCCATGCTTGGACTGCTACTAAAGGCACAAAAGCACCAGGAGCTGCCGGTAAAATCCATTCTGATTTTGAGAAAGGATTCATAAGAGCAGAAATTATATCCTATGCCGATTATGAAGCCGCTGGTTCAGAAGCCAAAGTAAAAGAAAATGGCAAACTTAGAACAGAAGGAAAGGAATACATTGTTCAAGATGGAGACGTTGTTCACTTTCGTTTCAATGTCTAGAATTTAGCTTTATTATACAAAACTACAAAAGATCTTGTTTCGATTTCTTATATAGTCTTTCAATAGCATCAACAATCATGTGGATTTCAGGCTTAGAGAAACTTGCATTGCCTTGAACACTTTCGCACTTCAATCTCATTTGATCATTAATTAAAGAGGAGAAGAATATAAAAGGTAGTTTTGACCATTCAGGATGAGATTTAACACTTTTACAAAATGCCAAACCATCTAATTCAGGCATCTCAATATCACTTAAAATGATATCTAAATCTTTTGCAGAATTTTCTTGCAAATAATTAAGTCCCTTTGCTCCAGTAGCAAAGACTTTAATGTTTTTAAATCCAGCAGTATTTAATGTTTTGACAGTTACTTTTTGAATAATTGGAGAATCCTCACAGTAAAGAATTCTAACACTGCTTCGATCAATTTTTTCATTTACATCAATCTGTTTTGCAAAATTTTCAACGCTCATGGACGAATCAACACTCGCCATCATGGCTTCCATATCTAGGATCATTATCACTCTATCCTCAATTGTCACTGTACCAGTTACGCAAGGCTCGCCTTCACAAACTGAGATTTCAGAGAATGGTACAAATTTATCCCAACTTACTCTTTGTATCTCTTCTACTCCATCTACTAAAAATCCATTTGTCTTCTGGTTAAATTCCATTACCAACAATAGTTGCTTATCGAAACTTACTGATTCACCAGGAAGCGTAAGATAGGTTTTTAAATCAATCACTGGAATGTGTTTCTTTCTAAAGGGAACAGTGCCTTTAAAATAATATTCAGCTCCTGGAAGTTGAGTAACTTTTTGATCTTTCCAAACTAATGCTTGAGTAACTTTTGCTACGTTTACACCAAATCGTTGTCCACAGACTGTAAATTCAAGAAACTCGACTTCATTTGTACCTGTTTCAAGAAGAATACCCTTGCTGCATGTTACTGATCCGTTACCACTCATTATTAATACTCCCCAAAGAAATTTTTTCGAATTGGCATTTTTTTTATGTCTACAGAGATCTATTTGATAGTAATCGGCAGTATTCGAATTTCGCCTTAGTATTATCGCACTGAGGAAACGTATTAAAACTTAATAATACTAGTGATTTGGCTTGATCTGTAATTAAATTTTATCGTAATTTTAAAGTTGTCAGTGAAATAAAAGCTAGAACAATTGAGATAATCCAGAAACGAACAATAATCTTTGGTTCTACCCATCCTTTTAATTCAAAGTGATGATGTATTGGTGCCATTCTAAAAATTCTTTTCTTAGTAAGTTTAAAATAGTATCTCTGAACTATGACAGATACTGCCTCCATAACAAAAATACCACCGGTAATTATCAATACAAGTTCATGCTTAACAATAATTGAAACAAGTCCAAGAACAGCACCAAGAGAAAGGGCCCCTATATCACCCATGAAAACTTGGGCAGGAAAAGTATTGTACCAAAGAAATCCTAATCCTGCGGCAAAAATAGCAGAAAGAAAAATAGTCAGTTCACCGGTTCCTGCAATATGTGGAATGCCAAGATAAGAAGCAAAATCTTCTCGACCACCGAGATAAGCAAAGATCGAATAAGTTACCGCAACTGTCATTATGGGTCCTATTGCAAGACCGTCTAGACCATCAGTAAGATTTACAGCATTTGAAGCTCCTACAATGACAAGGACAACAAAAGGAACAAAGAATATTCCTAATTGCCAACTTAAATCTTTAAGAAATGGAAAGTGAAGTTCAGAAGAAAATCCTAGATTTAAAAGAACAACAGCAACAGCAACCGCCATGCTTGTCTGCCAAAAAAGTTTTGTAGGTCCAGAAATTCCTTTAGGATTTTGTTTGAAAACTTTTCTTGAATCATCTACATAACCCAATATTCCAAAACCAATTAAAATGCAGATACATAACCAAATATATTTATTTGATAGATCAGAAAGTAAAAGAGTTGATACAGCTACTGCTGCCACCACAACTAAACCTCCCATTGTAGGCGTGCCCTTCTTTACCTCGTGAGACTTTGGCCCATTTTCTCTTATGGGTTGACCTTTATGACCGACTTTTTGAAGGTACCTTATAAATATTGGTTGAAAGAAGAGAACGAATGTGAACGAAAGAAAGAAGGCCAACATTGCCCTAAAAGTGGTATAACGAAATACGTTTAGCCAACTATATTCAGACTGAAAAGATAGAAGTAGATGGTAAAGCACAGGAAATTTAACCTCAAAATACTTGTTACAATATGTTTATCCCAATGGGATGTCTTCTAACAATTACTAATGTTAGTTTTTTTCACTTTCTCCCATGCTATTAGGATTTCATCTTGGTCAGAGAAGGGCTGCTTTGTAGTCCCTATAATTTGATAATCTTCATGACCTTTACCTGCAACTAAAAGAACATCTCCTTCCAAAAGTTCCTTTATGGCCCTAAGAATGGCTTCTTTTCTATCAACCTCAACTGATATCTGAGCTAGCTCAGTATCAGAGGCATCCTTTAAAATATCAGCTAAAATCATCTCAGCCTTCTCAGTTCTAGGATTATCTGAAGTTAGATAAACAAAATCGGCTAGTTTAGTAGAAACCTTTCTCATTATTGGTCTTTTACCTTTATCCCTATCTCCACCACAGCCAAACATAACTTTTAGATGATTTTTAACCAACGGACGTAAAGTCTTTAAAACATTTTCCAGCGCATCTGGAGTATGAGCATAATCGACAAAAATTCCGAATTTAGAGGAAATCGGAATACTTTGAAGTCGACCTGGCACATGTGGGGCAGTCCTAAGAATTTCAGTAATATTCTTAAAATCAAAATTGTTAACTAAAGCAACACCAAGCACTGCTGCAAGGTTTTGAGCATTATGGAAACCAATAAAAGGCGACGAAATTTTTACACTTTCTCCATCAATTTTAAAATTAACTGTACTGCCTTTAAAATCTTGTGACATATCTAAAATTTGAATCCTAGCATTTGATTCTTTGCCATAGGAAACAAGTTCTAGGCTTTTACCTGAAAGTCTTCGAAAATATTCACGACCAGTTTCACAATCAATGTTTATTATAGCAGCAGTTTTAGATTTTGAGCTTTTAGTTAAAATTTCAAATAACTTCCATTTTGCTTCTCGATATTCTTCAAATGAACCATGATAATCTAAGTGATCTCGAGTTAGGTTGGTATAAATTGCAATATCAAAATCTATTTCAGAAACTCTAGCTTGAGTTAAAGCATGAGAAGAGACTTCTAAAACTGAGGCTTTTAATCCTTTTTCAACAGATAACCTCAACAACTGTTGTATACTTAAAGCATCGGGAGTAGTCAGTCCGAGATCTCCTCTGATATCTCCGACTTGATAACCAAGTGTTCCCAAAAAAGAACAGCTTAATCCTATCCGATTTAATAAATTAAAAAGCAACCAATTAATAGTAGTTTTTCCGTTTGTACCTGTTATCCCAATTACAGAAAGTTCTCGGGAAGGATTAGTCATAAAAAATTGACTTAGTAAACTAAACGATTTTCGCGTGTCTTTTACTAATATTCCAATTAATTCTTTGGGAACTTTACTCTGATCTTCGACAATACAAACTTTGCAGCCGCGTAAGATTGTATCCTTGATATAAATATGACCATCATTTTTTACACCACTAATCGCTACAAAAGCAGTGTTACTATCAACCTCTTCACTTCTACAAGAAGCCCCTGATACAGAAAAATCTATTTTGCTTTGATTGGATTCTAGAATTTTTCCTTCAATAATCTTATTGAGATCTCGAATAGAAATTGATACTTTATGATTTACCGGGATCATATTCTGCTTTGGCATCAACTAAATCTGGACCTCTAACATTCAAGATTCTCTCTTTTTTTGCTGCTATAATATAGCCTGGATCTGTACCTCGTCTCAACTCGTGACTCATTCCGAAATAACTAAGGGTTCTCTGCATTATTCTTTGAAATACCGGTGCCGCTAAGGTTCCACCATATATTGTATCAGTTTTAGGCTCATCGATTATTACAATTAAACTCAGGGTCTTATCAACTCCTAAAGAAGAGCCATCAACAAATCCAACAAAAGAAGCTACATAAGATCCGGGTTCATATCCCCTGCCATCTTTTTTTGCTTTTTGTGCAGTTCCTGTCTTACCACCAACTCTTACTCCAGAAAGCATTGCATTATGACCAGTACCTTTTTCATCCTCGACAACACCATACATAAACTCTTGAGCTAACTTGGCAGCTTTAGCAGAAACAACTCTCTTAAATTTTAGATCTTCGTCTGATCTTACAACTCTCAACTCTGGAAGCATTCCGTTATTTGCAATTGCAGAAATAGCTCGCACCATTTGTAGTGGTGTAACAGCAATGCCTTGACCAAAAGAATGGGTTGCTACATCTATTTTTGCCCAAGAATTAAAATTGCGAAGAATCCCTTTGGTTTCCCCAGGAACACCTAAGCCTGTGCTTTCACCAAAGCCAAAGGCTTTTAAATAAGTAAATAAAGACTCGGCTCCTAACCTAGCTCCAATTTTACTCATACCTATATTAGAAGATCTTACTATCACATCTTTAAAAGAAACTATGGAAACTGGATGAACATCCTTTATAAAATGCTTTGCGAAAAAGAAACTTCCGTTCTCACAATCTATACTTTCTTTTGGACCAACAACACCCGCATCGAGAGCTGCTGCCGCAACAATTGGTTTTATAGTTGACCCTGGTTCATAAATTGTTTCAGCAATAATATTTTTTAAACTGCTTAAATCTTCAAAATGTCTTTTATTAAAATCAACATTTGGTGCTTGACCCATAGCCACGATATCGCCAGAACCAGCATCTACTAGAACTGCCATTGCACGTAATGCCTTTGCCTTAATGCGTCCAGCTTCTAACTCTTCATCTACAATTTTTTGAACATATGCATCAATCGTAAGCATCAATCCATCGGGTTCAACTTCATCTATTCTATCAACACTAACTGCAGGGACTGCTTCAATCATATTGCCAATGCCATCTCTGGAATAATCACTTTTGGCTTCACGACTCTTTAGAGTTTGATCATAAATCTTCTCAAGTCCAGTAAGTCCATTACCATCAATTCCAACCTTTCCGATTAAAGAACTTGCTGCATCACCGAAGGGATAATATCTTCGAGACTCAATTACAAAATCAATCCCAGGCAATTTCATTGCACGAATTTCTTCAGCTTTCTGCCTTGGAATTTGACGTGCAATCCAAACGAATGGACTTGGATCTAAAAGTTTTTGCTCAAGATCTTCTTTTTTAAGATTTAATTTTACTTGTAACGAATTAATAACTTCATTTTTTTCCTTTGCTGTCTTTATTTGGTGCGGTCTGACAAAAACTGAACCTGCAGGGACTGAGACTGACAAAAGCCTACCTTCACTATCTAAAATTGGCCCTCTAGAGGAAGCCATCATGAACGATTTAAAATGTTGCTTATCCGCGGAACTATGCCATTTCCCACTATGTTCAATTTGTAAACTTGATAGTCGAAATAAAATAGAAAGACTACAAAATACAAATCCGATAGAGATTACATATAGTCGAATTTTTCTATTCTTAATTAGGCAATCGATTGAACCACAAAGACCACCTCTTGAAGCAAAGTCACGCCTAATTAACATAGATAACCTTTTTTGCTTGTGCTGGATTTAGAGGCAATAATCCCAATTTACTAAAAGCCAACTCAGCTAAATTATCCGGTCTTAAATAGAAAGATTTCTGAAGCTCTAATTCTCTTCTCTTCATGTCAACGTCAATAGCCCTCTGTCTTTCGGAGGCTAATAGATAGCCAACTTGAGTGGCTTCAGATCGAATCCAAATTTTTGCACTTAAAGCGATAATCAATATTAAAGCCAGGAAAAGTTGAACTTTTAACGATATAACAAAGTTATCTCTAATAACTTCTGGTTGATATCCTATACAAACTGCCATGATTCTGTTCCTCTCTCTAGTCATGAAATTCAAAAACTCTAAGCAAAGCACTCCTAGAAGCTGGATTTTCCAAAATCTCAGCTTTGCTTGGAACAATTGCCTTAGATGTTAAAAGTTTACCTAATCCTGTTTTTTTTTGAGCACCGGCACTCATCCAAGCAGGTGCTGTATCGCCCGCTTGCCACTCTCGAAAACGTCTAGTTACAAGCTTATCTTCTAAAGAATGAAAGCTAATAATTACCAAACGTGATCCATTAACTAAAAGCTCTGGAGCCGTATTTAAAAGAGTCTCAATTTCTTTAAATTCCCCATTCACTTCTATTCTAATGGCTTGAAAAACTACTGTGGCAGGATCCTTGAACCTATCTCCTTTTGCTACCCTGGACTTTTCACGAATAATTCCGGCCAAGACCTTGCTTGAATTGATTGGTCTCTGGTTTACGATGGCTCTAGCTATATTCTTAGCATCATTGCCAACTCCACCTTTTTTGAAGGCAATAAAAAGATCTCTCTCACTATATTCGTTGATAACAGTATTTGCAGAAACTGAATGTTCTGAATCCATTCGCATATCAAGTGGACCAGTATCGTCAAAAGAAAATCCTCTTGCACCCATCAACTGATCTGTAGACATTCCAAGATCTGCCAAAATACCATTGAATTTTCGGCCAGCAGCACTCTTCTTAACATTTGAGAAATTTGATTTAATAAATTCGATTCTATGGGTTTTTTTAAACTTATCTTCGGCTCTTTCAATTGCTATAGAATCTCTGTCTAAAGCTAAGACCTTATTCTCTGGATGCGCTGCCAGTATCGCCTGTGAATGTCCGCCGCCGCCTAAAGTACAATCTAAAAACATTCCGCCTTCCTTAGCTCTCAAAAATTCGACTACTTCATTCAACAAAACAGATT
>JAWXBT010000042.1:0-5988 GCA_034440315.1 bacterium | reverse complement strand
GTATCTCTTCTAGATCTTTAATATTAACAAATGGTAAAACAATTTTTTTAATGCCATATCTAAGAGCAGCTAATGCTTTCTCTTTAATTCCACCAATTGAAAGAACATTTCCTCGCAAAGTTATTTCACCAGTCATAGCAAAATCTTTACTAACTTTTTTCTCTGAAAGAGCTGAAACAACTGCTGTTGCTATAGTAATTCCTGCCGATGGGCCATCTTTGGGCGTTGCCCCGGAAGGACAGTGAACATGAATGTCATACTTCTCATGAAAATCAGGATCTAAACCCAAGGCTACGGCATTGGCTCTGGCATAAAATATTGCCGCCTGAGCACTCTCTTTCATTACATCTCCGAGTTGTCCAGTAAGAATTAAAACTCCTTTGCCTTTAGCAATGGAAGCTTCAACCATCATGGTTTCTCCGCCATAAATTGTCCATGCAAGCCCAGTAACAAGTCCAACTGCATCGGCTTTTTCATTTGTCTCAGGATCAATTTTAGTAGGCCCAAGATATTCTCTTACCAAATCAACCGTAACTGAACTTACAATTTCTTTTTTCTCAGCATACCGTCGAGCAAACTTTCGTATTAACGAGCCTATTTCACGCTCAAGACTCCGAACTCCAGATTCTTGAGTATATCTTTCAATTAAAAATAAAACTGCCTCTGGTTCAAAATTGATATCATAATTATCTAACCCAGCTTCTTTTAATTGCCTTGGAATCAAATATCGCTCAGCAATATTTCTTTTTTCCTCAGTTGTATATCCAGCAATTCTAATGATTTCCAAACGATCTAGAAGGGCCGCTGGGATAGTATCCATCGTATTTGCTGTTGCAAAAAACATCACCTGTGAAAGATCGTAAGGTACATTCAAATAGTGATCAGTAAATTCTTTATTTTGATTCGGATCCAAAACTTCTAATAATGCCGCGGCTGGATCTCCTCTAAAATCAGCTCCAACTTTATCAAGCTCATCTAAAACAAATACTGGATTCGAAGATCCAGCCTGCTTAATCCCTTGAATAATTCTACCTGGCAAGGCTCCTACATATGTTCTTCGGTGACCACGAATTTCAGCTTCATCACGAACACCACCAAGTGACATTCTATGAAAGGATCTATTAAGAGCCTTCGCGACAGATTTTCCTAAGGAAGTTTTTCCAACACCTGGAGGACCGACTAAACAAAGAATTGGACCACTTGAATCTTTATTAAGTTTTCTAACACTTAGATATTCTAAAATTCTATCTTTTACCTTTTCTAATCCGTAGTGATCTTCATCTAGAATCTGTTTTGCAATTGCTAAATTTAATCTATCTTTTGTTTTATTATTCCAAGGTAAATCGACAAACCATTCAAGATAAGTTCTTAAAAGAGCTGCGTCACTTGACTCAGTACTCATAGCTTCTAATCTACGGAACTGCTTGATGGCTTCTGTATATACAAGTTTTGGTAATTTTGCATTTTCTAAAGAAGACCTAAGCTCCCCTAAATCCTTACCTGTTTCCTCATCATCACCTAATTCATGACGAATTTGACGCAATTGTTCACGCAAAAAATACTCACGTTGGCCTTTCATCAACTCGTCTTCAGCTTTCTCTCGGATTTCCTCATTTAACTTTAATTTACCAATATTATCTGAAATCCAAGACTCGACCATTTTAAGCCGTTCAATAGGATCGAACTCCTCAAGGGCACTTTGTGCAAAATGTAAGTCGGGCTTTATGTGGGCTAATACCAAATCTGACAGGACTCCTGGATCATTTACTTCCTCTGAAACCATCAAAAGATCCTCAGCTAAAGCTTCATGCTCAACAAGGGTCTGTAAATCAGCAATTACTTTTTGAATTCTTTTTTTGACAGTACGATCTTTTTTTGGATTTTCTTCTGGCAAGACTGGCCGAACATCGGCCACTATGTAGTTACTCTTATTTTTAAACTTGACGCCAACTCCGCGAACTATGCCTTGTATTAAGATCTTATATTTCTCATCAGAAACTTTCAAAACACGTGCAACGTTTGCCACAACTCCAACTCTAAAAAGATCATCGGCAGTTGGATTCTCAATCTGTTCATTTTTTTGGGAAAGTACAAAAACAAATCCACCATTTTCTTGAGCTGCCTCAACTGCTTTTAAGCTATTTGGCCTTCCCACATAAAATGACATCATCACCGATGGAAATGCCACCAAGTCTCTGGCAGGCAAAACAGGAAGAGTCGTCGGGAAACTGACTTCGCGAATCAATTCCTCAGGTGCTTCTTCTGTCGTACGTTTCTTTTTTGGTATTTGTTTTTTATTGGCCATTTTATCTTTATGTATTGAAAGTACTAAATTTGTAGCAAATCAATCCCCTTCCTGAACAACGTGTCATATTTTCAGTTTCACCAAAGTTTCGCTACTTTTTTCTTACACATGGTTTAAATGTTCATTGTTTAGATGTTATTGCTAAGCAGTTCTCTTCACTTTACAAAGAAAAAATCAGTGCAAATATCTGTCTTCATAAACAAGATGTGAATAATAGATATTCAATCTAATCAAAGAGTTAGAAATCCTTGAAAGTTATGGGTAAAATAAATTCACACAAATACTGCAAAAAAGATGTGATAACAAAGTATAGTATTTTTCAAAAGTTTTTGCCGAATCACAAGATACGGCAATGGAGACTAAGTTAAATCTTGTTTATTGTTAACCCTTCGGGTTAGCTATGATTTTTGAAAATGAAAAACACTTTTTATTATCCCTCCGCGGGATAGTAACTTTCTAAAGCCTTTTCTTTTCGGCAAAGACTTTTGAAAGTTACTATATAGGTGGCGTTAACAGGATAAATTGAAAAACAGACCGGCATGGAAGAAGAGTTCTAAAAATACATCTCACCGAATAATCAGCTTGTTTTTTACATTTTCAATGGTGATAGGTAGATAGGGAAAATCGATCGAAATAGAGGTAGTCAGTTAAAAATCCACAGCGGAGATTGATTGAGTTTGAGCAGGAATAATCTCTTTTAAGCCATTTTCACTTACTTGAATTATAGAGAAGAGTCTTCTTATCGATCCATCAGGAGTAACTGAGATCTTGCCTGTCAAACCATGATAGTTATCAATAGCTCTAAATGCATCTATAAAAGACAAGCCTTCGGATTGCTTCCGACTAAGAGCAGCCAGAGCAATTGTGCCAGCGTCAAATCCTTGAGCAGCTAAAAAATCAGGATCAATTCCGTACTGCTTTTTATAAATCTCATTAAATTTTTTATTTAATTCATTTTGGCTCTTTAAAAAAAACGGGCTAACAAAAATTGCTCCTTCTAATAAAGTTCGAGCGGCATTCAATTTTTGAGGGTTATCCCAAGAAGCAGAACCTAATGCCTTAACTGATTTACGAAATGATGGCTTTATGTTGCTGAATAACACAGTGGCTTTATCAATTTCATCAGGGAAAAAAATAGCCTCGACATCTGTTTTTTCAATTTCTTCTGCTATTTTTACAAAACTTTCCCTATAGTCGTTTCCATATCCCGCTTCATATGAAATTTTAAGCCCCATTTCAGCAGCATATCTTCTAAAATCACGCAAAAACTCATAACCATTTGAATCTTGAGAATAAACAATTCCGTATCTTTTAATATTAAGAACACTCGCAGTTGTATTTAGCAGCGACTCAATCTGGCTAGCCGAGGAAGCCCCGATCTGAAAAGCAGTTCCGCCATAGATCGGAGAATCTTTTTTAGAAAAAGTTAGATTGGGAATTCCCCTCTCTCTTAGAATAGGAACAACTGTTGTCGCTGGCTCTGAGAGTAAAGGTCCTAAAACAACGCTAGGAAGCGATTCTGCTAAAAGTTGATCTACCGCAGCCACTGCAAAAGTTGAATCGCCTTGAGTGTCTTTAGCTAAAACTTTTAATTTTTTTTGTGTGTCTTGAAAAGACAGAGTTATTCCATTGAGAGTATTTGTGCCTAAATTAGAAAATCTTCCAGTAAGGGGTAGTAATACTCCGACTACATCAGGAGAACCTGAGATTTGTTCTAATGAATGTGCCTCTGAGTTATTAATTATAGAATTTTGAGTAACTAGATTAGATCCTTTACTAAGTGCAGACCAGAATGGTTTTTCTTTGCTCACAACTTCAAAAGTTCCACCCATCCTAGATCGTCTAGCTCTTTCATGACCAATAACCGTTGAAATAAATTGATCTGAAGACCAAATCTGATCGATCTCAATTAGTTCTTTATCAGGAATAGTTCTTAAAAGAAGGGAAGAACCCAATGTTGCAGAATGCCCGTAAGATCCTTTGCCCTCAACTATTTTATGTACTCGAGAAAACCAAGCTAAACTTTGATCTAAATCTCCGATTCTTCCATAGGCATAAGCAAAAATAACAGAGAATCTTGCCTCTACATTCGAAACATCTAAATTGTTTATTCTAAAATATTGACTGAGGGTCACCAAAGCTTCTTTGGCTTGATCCAAAGAAAGTTGACTACTTGATATGCGAATTGCTAAAGCTTCTTTAATTGGAAATGCTAATTGCTGAGCCGCCGCTCTTTGATAATAATTTAAAGCTTCCTTCGCCTCTCCTTTTTTGTTTAACTCATCACCTTTTACAATAAAAGGATCGTTAATTACTTCTCCTTTTAAATCTCTACCTACCTGCCAAAGTTCCCAAGGAAACTTAGAGGACGGAAATGAGCCAAATTCTTGAGAACCTATATTTGCAGAAGATATCGTTCCTAATCCACCACCACCTATACGAGGCGAATCTGAAAACTCAGAGGTACATCCGAACAGAGTAGAAATTGTTAATAAGATAGTAAAAGCTGGTCGTAAAAAAGAGAAAAATCTCACGAAAACATCCCCTTCATTTTTTCAAAGAAACTTTGCGTTTCACTATTAGGGGAGTTTCGTCGAATTTCAGAAAGTTTATTTAGAAGCTCTTCCTCTTCTTTGGAAATTTTTCTTGGAACTTCAATTACAACCCTGACGTGCTGATCCCCTCTAGAGTTAGTCCCCAATACTTTAACCCCTCTATTCTTCAAACGAAATACCTTTCCTGAGGTCGTACCAGGAGGAATCTTCATATTTACCATGCCATCTAGGGTAGGAACTGATATTTCCGTTCCTAAAACAGCAGAAGGATATGTAATGGGTACTTCACACATCACATCAGCACCTTCTCGCTCAAAAACTTCATGTTCTTTAACTGCAATTTGAACATATAAATCCCCAGAGCGTCCGCCATCTAAACCGGCTTCTCCCTCTCCACGAAGCTTGAGCCTTTGACCATGCTCAATACCAGCTGGTACCTTAACACTAATTTTTCCTTTAACTTGATCATGACCAGTTCCAGAGCATTTTTTGCAAGGTTTTGAAATCTTCTCTCCGCGACCGCTACAAACATGACATGTACGAGCGATAGTAAAGAATCCCTGTTGCATCCTAACCTGTCCTGCACCACCACAATTTGTACATCGCTCTGCTTTTGAGCCTGGCTCTGCCCCAGATCCAGCACAACCAGAGCAGGCCATATTACGAGAGACGGCAATCTCTTTTTCTGCTCCAAAGGCTGCTTCTTCAAACGTAATATCAAGATTATATTTTAAATCCCTGCCTGCTTGACCTCGACCTCGTCCGCCGCCACCGCCGCCGCCAAAAAATGAACTGAAAATATCAGAGCCAAAAACATCTCCAAAGATGTCCTCAAATCCTGAGAAATCACCACCTTGAAAACCTCGTCCGCCACCTCCTTGCTCAAAAGCAGCATGGCCAAATTGATCGTATTTTCGGCGTGAAGCATCATCGCTCAAAAGAGAATATGCTTCGGTAGCTTCTTTGAATTTATCTTCAGCTTCCTTATTGCCAGGATTTTTATCAGGATGAAATTTGACAGCAAGCTTTCTATAAGCTTTCTTAATCTCGTCTTTCGATGCGCTCTTAGCGACCCCTAAAACTTCGTAACAATCTCTTTTTGCCAAGGTCTAATACCAAATGTTGAAT
>JAWXBT010000041.1:0-8255 GCA_034440315.1 bacterium | reverse complement strand
TAGTAATCGTTAACAATCTGGTTGTAGTAATTCGTGGTACCAAAAAGAGTATTCCTCAAGATATCTTTTCTAGTAGTTTCTATTCTGCCTTCAATTTTATTAGCAGCTCCTGAAACTATTATTAAAGCCAAACTGGCAGAACAGATAAGAGCAAAAGGACCGAAGACACATTTTATCGTAGCTGACCTAGAAACTGGTAGAACCATTTTCGAAAATCGTGCCCAGGAAAAGGTTAAGCCTGCAAGTGTCTTGAAAATTCTTACAAGCACTGTGGCGATGTCTATTTTAGGATCTGATTATCGGTTTCGCACTGAATTTTGGGGAGACTCAAGTCCTGGTAAGGATGGTTCTATTGGAAATCTTTATATTAAAGGTGGAGGAGATCCCTCTTTTACAATAGAGGATCTTTTAATGATTATTAGAAACCTCAAACGCCAGGGTATTAAGAAGATAAGCAAAGTTATATACGATGATTTTCTTTTTGAAGAGGCAACAAGGCGAGTAGGTCAAAGGGCCTATGAGGCTGGTCCCTCAGCACTCTCTTTCAATTTTAACACAATTAGTTTTGATGTTTGTCCGACTGAAGTTGGAAGACAAGCAGTTGTTTTACCAAATCCAAGCGAGGTGCCAGTAATCTTAAGTGGACGTATCCTCACTGGGAGTAAACGAAAATCTGTTTACAGTATAGATGATAGTGGAATGGATACAGGTGCCCTCGGATTTAAGCTAAGTGGGCAGATTGGAAAATCTTTCGGCTGCGAAACCGTTTATAGAAGCATTAGCAATCCTCCAGTTTATTTTGCACAGTCCGTTGTCGGACTAATGAATGCTAATGACATTAAGGTCACGCAAGGTTCTGTTCATGGAAAGGTTTCGAAGAATGGAAGGCGACTAATTTATCATGACTCAAAACCTTTAAGTCATATAATTTGGGATCTAAACCACTTCAGTACAAATGTGATTGCTGAACAGTTGCTCTACCATATCGGTTTTTCAAATAAAGGAGGTTTAAGCAGAGAGGTCGGTATTGCACGTATTGGTACATATCTAAATAAACTCGGACTTCAAAGTGATGACTATGATATTTATGACGGATCAGGCTTAAGCCGTGAAAATAGGATAACTGCGACCTTGCTCTTACGTGTACTGAGAGATGTTTATAAAAATCAACGAATCTGGCCTGAGTTTGAATCATCTTTACCAGTGGGGGGAAAGAGCGGGACACTCAAGAAGCGTTTTAAGTCGCTTAAGGGAGGCATTGTTAGAGCCAAGACTGGCAGTCTGAATGGTGTAGCCTCATTGGCTGGATACATCACAACAGACAAGGGTCGTCGTTATGTTTTTGTTTGTATAGCCAATGGGACCTCGATTTATAAGGCTAGGCAATTAGAGGAAGACCTTGTTAAAATAATAGTTTCAAATCAATAGTTTTAATTAATAGAAAGTGTGTGGCCATTAAAATTCTTTTAACATTATTATTAATAGCATCTTTCTTGGTAGAAAATTCATTTGCTACTCCAGGCAGCTTGACTCTTTTTCGGACTCCTGGGTTTATTAGACCTGAAGAATTAGCTCCTAGGGTTAGTTTCTGGATCGATATTTTTACTAAACATGATCGTAATACAGTTGTGTTTCATCATCGAGAGTATCCTCAAGTAATTTTTGCCATTGTTGATTTTTCTAAAGAAGCTAATTCGATGACCGAACGTAGATTTTCAACTTTTAAAAAGACTGAGAATAAACATCGCAGCGGAGCCATTAAAAATGCTTTCCAACGATTGGCTTCAGGATTACCTCCTGAAACTGCGATGGAACGCTCCATTGAAAGTCAGATGAAGTTTATTCCTGGGGGACTTAGTAAATATAGAAAAGTTGTTAAAGAAGATTTGATCAGAACACAAACAGGAATTAAGGATAAATTTGAGGCTTCCTTAATTAGATCTGGACGTTACATGCCAGTACTTGAAAGGATATTCGCGGAACATGGACTGCCTCGCGAATTAACTAGATTACCTTTCGTTGAATCTTCATTTGATTACAAAGCATATAGCTCGGTTGGAGCTGCTGGAATTTGGCAATTTATGCCAAAAACTGCCAAGTTCTTTGGTATGAAGATTCATCCTGCGATTGATGAGAGAAGAGATCCCGTTGAGGCCACACGAGCTGCAGCAAAGTATTTGATTCAAGCCTACAACGAGCTTGGATCTTGGCCTTTAGCTTTAACCTCATACAATCATGGTATTTATGGAGTTAAAAAAGCTGTAAGAGCTATGGGCACCAAAGATATCGGTCGTATTATTGAATATCATGGAAAACGCCCCTTTGGTTTTGCTTCAAACAATTTTTATCCTGAATTTTTAGCTGCTCTCGAAGTTTATGAGAATTACCATTCTTATTTTCCAAATCTAAAACTGGAAAAACCATTGGCTTTTGATGAGATCCGTTTAGGTAATTCTTACTTTTTAACTTATTTGTCTAATACATTGCTTATTTCAAAACAGGAGATCCTTTCTCTTAATTATGCCCTCAGTAAAGCTGCTATTGCTGGGAAAGTAATGATACCTAGAGGGTATGTATTGAAAGTTCCTAAGGGAGTCGCTTCAAGAGGTGTTAATTTAAGCATGCCTGAACCAGCGAGTCGTGCCCCAGAAATGTCTGCTAGTTCCCTTTATGGTGGAGCTACTCACCGAGTTAGGCAAAATGAAACTTTACTTGAGATTGCAAAGCAATACAAAACTACCACTAAGGACTTGCAGCAAATTAATAAACTTGGAACTTCTAATTTAAGAGAAGGTCAGTATCTAATTGTCAAAAAACAAAAAGTTACTCCTCCAACTCAAGGATCTTCTTATACTGTTCGAAAGGGTGATACGCTTGGAAAGATTTCTAGAGACTTTAAAATTAGTATTGATAAGTTGATATTATATAACAGACTTAAGTCAAAAGTTATAAAACCAGGGCAGAGAATTAAAATTCCTGAATCTGGCATTCCGAAAGTAAAACAAAGCAGCTCTGTAAATTCAACTGTTAGGGCAGCTACAAAAGCACCCAACACTGAACTGAGGGAAGGAAAAGTTTATAAAGTTAGAAAAGGGGATTCCCTTTGGAGTATTAGCAAAAAGTTTAATGTGAATGTAGATAAATTAAAGAAAGTTAATCATCTCGGTGGGACTAGTTTACGGCCGGGTGATGCTGTGATTATACCTTAACGGGTACTTCTCCCTTTGACTCTTTTCTATAGCGCAGAGTCAGAATTTCTGATTGAATTCTGATATGTTTTCTAAAGAACCCAATTTAAAACAGATTTATCTATGGGTATTTGCTGCTTTTATAATTTCGCTTATCGTATATTTTCCTCTAACAGCAATTTCTCCCCAAGATTCAGATGGTGCTGAGTACGCAGCTGCGGCAGTAACTGGCAGCATCGTTCATCCACCCGGGTATCCAGTCTACGTTTCCATTACTCGTTTCCTAATAACTTTTTTTTCAGAAAATCCATATCAGACTCTTTCTACCTTTTCAGCAGTAACTCAATCCTTAGCAGTTGGAATTTTAGTTTTAGTGCTATTGGAATTAGGCGTTGCTCCAATTTTAGCATTATTAGTGGCTTTGTGTTGGGGTTTTTATGGCCCTTCAGTCAAGGTTGCCTCAGATGTTGAAGTTTTTGCCCTACATCATTTATTTGTATGTCTTAGTGTTCTTTTTTCTTTAAAGTTATTAAGAAATATACACTCTAGTAATTCAGAAAGCTTTTTTTTCACACTTTTGATAGGACTGGCGGCGGCACATCATCAAACTATAGTTTTATGGATGCCACTTTTTGTATTTTCTTTTTTTTCTGCCCTTAGAAAACTTCCAAAAGTTAGCCAGGTTAAATTTTTCTATTTTGGATTTTTTGGTTTTCTACTTGGATTTTCAGCATATTTATTACTTTTTATAATTCATAAAAATGCCCCCATATTAGCATTCACAGAGCCTAAAAATTTCAACGATCTTTATCATTATATAATGAGAACTGCTTATGGAACTCTTTCTTTAACAGTACCTATTGAAACTGAATCGCAAAGTTATTTAGGAAATTTTCTAAGAAGTTCATTATTAGCGATGCCTGTGATCTTAATTTCGGCTTTATTTAGTTTTTATTCACTAAAGGAATATTCAGCAAAAAATTGGGGAATATGTTTATCTCTTTGTGCCAACCTGGCTTTTGGCTATTTATTAATTTTGCCCCCGAATGAAGAAATGTACGTTGAATGGGTTTCGAGATTCTATCCTTTAATTGCACTCTCTTTGGCAATTACTTCAGGGATTGTTTTTGCAAAAATTCAGAAATCAAGATTAATCGAAATTGCAGTGGCGCTAGGATTATTTTTGCCAACCGTATTAGCTTTAAAACAATCGATGGCTTATGCAAATGCCAGAGGTGATCTGACGACTAAATATGAGGTGCAGCAAACATTTAAAGAATTGCCTCAAAATTCTCTTTATATAGCAGCTACAGATCGAATTTCTCTCTCAATGGTTTATTATACTAAAGCATTAAAGATGCGACCTGATTTAACAGTGGTAGTTTTAGGAGTGCTGGGAGGGAAAGAGTATTTAGCTCAATTAAAAAAAGATCATCCTGCGTTTGAAACCTTTGAGCCAGGACCTAAATTTCTTAGAAGATTTGTAGATTTAGCGAGAGAAAAGGGCATGCATGTCTTTTCTAACCATGGAACTGAGCCGCCTGAAGGCTATCGCGCTGTTCCCATAGGTGTTAGTTGGCAATGGATTAAGAGTGAAGATCTTCCAGCACGAATTGAAGTAACAAAAAAACTTTTAGCTTTTTGTGCAAATTGGCCGCTTGAAATTCAAGGTTTGCCCAAAGAACGCACAAGCTCTCGTTATACAATTGGAAAACTTTTTCTTTGGCCAATTTCCACGCACGTTCCTTTGGTGGAGGATCCCGTTGTTGCAAATGCTTTAACTGAAGCAGCAAAAAGTTTTATCGAGGGAGATATTCAAGCTGCTAGAGAAAGCTGTAAACAGGCTTATACCCACTTAACTGGGAATTCGGATCCCAAGATTACGGCATTTGTAAACTAAATTGCCTTTAAAAGCTCTCTAATAAACTCATCTTGGTAATTTACTTTAGTATCTTTAGAATCAAAAAATGGATTCATAAGGGTCATGCGTATTAGAGTCAGTTCAGAAGCATCTACCTTAGCATCCCAATCCTTTACATAATCATCCAAAAATTCTTTATATAGATCCCATTTAAGACTCGTCATAGAGACGTAAAAGGGAACTGATTCTTGAGAAAAGGCTTCATAAACTTTCTCAGTTGCCGCATTAGTTTTTGATATCTCTTCTCCATCTTCAGCAATACAAAAACATAAGATATTTGTTTGGCTATGAGGAGCAATGCGAATATTTATATGGGAAGCTTTAAGTAAAACTTCAAGTTCTTGTCTCTGTTTAATTGTTTTTTCTAAAATTGTACCGTATCCAGAAGAATTAAATCCCACACATTTGGAAGTAAGCCAGCATGCAATTGCTCCACCGGCAGAGCGAGAGCCCTCAAGGGTCTGCGGCATTTTATTACTGTTATAATCAAAGCGAAGATATGGGGCATCAAATGGGGCAACATAATATTCTTTGAAATCTTTACATACAAATGCTCCCGATGCGTAAGGAACATAACCAAGTTTATGTGGATCAACTGTAATAGAATTAGATCTAGGAATTGCATCTATCGCATTAAAGGTATGCTCTTTAATTGGAGAATTTTTATGCTTTGCAAGAGTTCTAAAAAAACCACCGTATGCGCCATCAACATGGTGCCAAATATGAAGATCCTGAGATTTCTCTAGATTTTCTATGTAGTCTGCCACCTCATGAATCGGATCGAAGTCTCCCAATTCAGTCGTTCCGGCAACTGATACTATACTTAAAACTGGACGATTCTCTTTTAAGGCAAGTTCAGTTTTCTTTTTTAAATCTGAGATAGAAAGCATGCCGTATTTATCTAGCTCAATCGGCCAAAAACTTTCTGCACCTAGCCCAAGCATGATTATACCTTTCGGCCATGAGTAATGTTTACTCTGCGGTGCTAGAACTACGGGACCTTTGTAATCAATATTAAAGATACGATCGATTTTTTTAGCTACTTCAACTGGACTATAGTGTAAAAAATGGCACTGCTTTAATTCATCTGTTGCAATGTATTTCGTAAGGTTTTCAAAGCGGTCCCAGCCCTGATGAGCATATTCAAGAATGCTTTTTTTTGAACGAGAAATGTTTTCTGTAAATATTCCAGCCGCCATCCATTTAGCTAGTCGAGATCTAGCTCTAATAAGACCTTCAAAGTTAGCAACAGTGCCTCCAGAAGTGAAGTGTCCACGTCCATTTTCAGGATCATAGCCCAACATAACCATCAAATCGCAAATAGCTTCTCGTTCGATATCGATCGAAACTCGGGCAACTTCACCGGTAATATTATTCGGATTATGAAGCAGAGTTACTATGTGTCCTAAAAGTGCTGGAACGGAGATTTCGGAAACCATGTGCCCAACATAGCGTGGAGAGAAACTTGGAACTTCTTTTTGTAAACGGGAGAGTAGATCAATTAAATGAAGTTTCATCTCTTCAGTTTTTTGTTGAAACTCTGGGGCGATCTGATCCTTTTCCGTGATTGCTACTCCATCATTCGGATAATTTTTCTTTCTCCACTCGAACCAATGAGTGAAAATAAAATCGACTAACTTTTTTACTAATGGAGAATTTTCAGCTCTTGGGCCTAAGAAAAAACTTTTAAGTGCTATTTCAGAAGATTGCTTTGAGGTTTTTTTGTCGATCATTTTTACGATATAGAAAGCATTCTGTTTAGTGGAATAAGTGCTTTCTTTATAATAGCCGGATCAACATGAACTTGAGGAGACATATTTTCCATACACGAAATTAGCTTATCTAGAGTGTTAAGTCTCATGTAAGGACATTCATTACAAGCACAGCCAGATTCAGGTGGGGCAGGGATAAATTCTTTATCAGGATTTCTAAGCTTCATTTGATGAAGAATGCCAGCCTCAGTGACCACGATAAATTGTTGGCAAGAATTTGAGGTTACAAAATTTAGTAACGAAGAAGTAGAGCCGATGTGATCTGCCAAGTTTAAAATATTTTCTGGGCATTCAGGATGTGCCACGATTAAGGCTTTTGGGTATCTTGTTTTAAGTTGGACTAGTTTTTTTTCGCTGAATGTTTCATGAACAATACAACTTCCTTCCCAAAGGAGCATATCTCGTCCGGTTTTTTTTATTAGATATCTTCCTAGATGTTTATCTGGTGCAAAAATTATGGGTTGGTCCTTTGGTACGCTTTCGATCACCTTAACAGCATTGGAAGAGGTACAAAGGATATCGCTTAAAGCTTTAACTTCAGCCGAACAGTTAACGTAAGTGATTACACAGTGTCCAGGATGTTGCTTAATAAATTTTTCAAATTCGGGGGCAGGACATGATTCTGCAAGTGAGCATCCAGCTTTTAAATCAGGTAATAAAACTGGTTTATTTGGGTTTAAGATCTTTGCAGTTTCTGCCATGAAATGAACGCCTGCAAAGACAATAACTTCGGCGTTTGTTTTAGCAGCTTCTTGGGATAATCCTAAACTATCACCAACGTAATCAGCTAAGTCTTGGATATCTGATTCTTGGTAGTAGTGGGCAAGAATGACGGCGTTAAGTTTTTTTTTCAGTTCTAATACTTTTTCGCGTCGGCCAGTTTTGAGCATATATTTTATCCTCTTTATAATAAGTCCAAAAAGAACTTTCCGAAAGAAAATCTTTATTTGGACTAACTATCTCCGGAAGGGAGGATAAATAGTTATCCCAACTTGATGTTTTAAGTAAATCGAAGGTTTTCAACAGAAAAGTATTCGAAAATTACTTATTGGGATAACTATATTATCTGCCAATGCGAAAAAGGTTTAGTAGCAAAAAAGGTTCAGTTTTGTGCCGCGAACAATACGTAACATGAACTCACGATTGTTTTGGCGGCACAAGTCTAGCAGAACGCGACAAACAATATATTAGGGGCCTGTTGCGAAACTCTCTCCTACTGCAAAAAGAGATCTTTGGCCCGCGACTTCGTCAGTCATCGAGAGAAAATCCTCAACATATCCCAGTGGATATGCTTGCGATTTTCTCTCTCGATTTCCTCGTCTCGGCTCAAATCTCTCTTTTCTCGTAACGGAGGTAGTTTCGCAACAGGCCCAT
>JAWXBT010000040.1:0-3839 GCA_034440315.1 bacterium | reverse complement strand
ACCATTAGGGATTGGTGTTATTCTTATTGCTTCCTTAGTTTTAAAATCCAGTGTAAAATGACGACCTGCTAAATAAATGTGCCTGTATAAGCGAGAGAGTTTAACATGGAAAAGAGATTATCCTGGTCTGAAATTCTTACACGTTTTCAAGGTGAGTGGGTTGAGCTCATCGAATACGATTGGGATTGGGGACGTGCTTATCCGCGCTGGGCAAAAGTTAGACATCACTCCTTTAGTAGATTTCAGCTATCACAAATGACAGCCACTTCTGAAAAAGTTGCTAGCTCTGTTGTTTTATATCTTGGTGCCGTAGAATCAGCGGTAGATCACGCTGAAACATCATTGGCGATTTAAATTGGGCTCCGTCCCTATTTTATAAATATAATTATACTTCGTTGGCCTAAGTAAAGATCTATGATCTTGATTGAGTTGACCCCATTTACTAATTTCGTTTTGGCCCCACAGTAGATATTCAGGACATATTTTTGGTCGTGCATTTCTGTATTGTTCATGCGCTGAACAACGAAGTGCTGTGCTTAAAGATTTCATCATCTCTTCTCTATCTTTATAGCTAAGACCATGAGAGTAGAGCGTGCCGGGAAACCCCATAAATAACTTTCTACCAGTAAGAGTGATTGGCGAATTATGATTTGGTGAAGCCAAGAAAATTGCATCTTCGGGCGTTGTTGAAATAATACCTTTTGCATATTCCAGGTCTTTGATTGAATAAATAGTAACTTTCCTAAACTGAGTTAGGACTTTATTTAATTCAAAAATACCTGGAATTGTAAGTAGAATAAGTGAGTAATGAAAATACTTTAATTTATTCGTTTTATCTTCAATTAACCAAAGAGAGATGAATATAATGTATAGACTTACAAAGATCTTAATTTGATCCCATTCCCAAACAGCAAATTGAACGAAATTCCCAGCAATAAATAAAAGTAAAATAGGTAAAAATAAAGCGTGCCTGCGGGTAATAATCCAAAGCGCTACAAATAATAAAAACCATTGTGGAGCATTGTGAATCCACATTTGCATGGCCCCATTAAATTTTGATGTGATTAGTACAGAATTTATTTCTTTCCAAGGCATCCAACCATAAGCAAAACGCAGAATTGATTCCTTACCAAGAAGAAAAGGCAGAGAGAGAAAAGAAGGGACCATGAACAGAATAAAAGTAGCTAGAGGCTTAGCGTTTTTATGAAAAAGTTCGAAAGTTAAAGCTATTCCGATATACAAAGATAAAATTAAGAAAATATGTGTGTGTACCAAGGGCATGAAAGCCAAGATTAATGTGGCATAAATGAGCCGAAGATCTTCAGAGCGGTTATTCAGAAATTTATGAAATTGATTCAAGACAGTGATTGCGCCCAATGCCCCAAGCAATGCAGATCTTTGAGGGATCCAAATTGTTGTAATAAAAACTGACCAAGGATACCCTTTTGGAATATTTTCTCCAGAGTGAGTACTTAATACAAAATAGCTGCCACCACCTAATAAAAGTGCCCAAGGTAAAATGTGGAATTTATTTCCATTGAGTAAGTAGAAGATTACGGTCCAAACAGTCATCCACTGATAGATTAAGATCAAGCCAAATGAAGTAATATTTGCCGAGGGCCACCAAAGAGAAGCTGTCCATAGATTTACAAAGAAAGGGTAAGTTAAAGAAACTCCAGCCATGCCTTGATTTTGTGGAGGAAAGTTTTCTCCTAAAGCAAAAGATGAAATCATGCCTGTATGAAAAGCAAGATCGCCATAGGTATTTATCCAAATTGTTTGAATACTCTCGGTAGAATTTACAAAAGTAATGCCAATTCCAAAAATTATAAAAAACCAGAGACAGAAATTTAGCGATAATTTATTTATTGAAAATGCTGAAAGAGTTTCTTTGACATCAGTTGGTTTTAAAATCAGGGGCAAGTAAACAATTAAAATCGTTGTTAACCAGTGAAGACCTATACATTTAAGAATAAAAATTCCGATAAGAAAAATCAGCAGACCTGGAAAATATATTTCACTTAAGGAGGGATTGAATTTACTATTGGGGCGAATTCTATGAAGAGTGGCTATGAATACTCGACCAAATCTTATGTGAAGAAAAGGTGCTAAAAGAACTAAGAAAATTTGTAATGTTATAAGTAAGGAAGTTTTAAAAGGCTCCATGATTGGAAAGGATAGAATATTCTCTCCTTTTTGCGTAGAGACATTACTCTGAGATAAATTGCGTAAGCCAAAATGCCGGGCCTACTATCAAGGGCCTGTTGCGAAACTCTCTCCTACTGCAAAAAGAGATCTTTGGCCTGCGACTTCGTCGGTCATCGAGAGAAAATCCTCAACATATCCCTGTGGATATGCTTGCGGTTTTCTCTCTCGATTTCCTCGTCTCGGCTCAAATCTCTCTTTTCTCGTAACGGAGGTAGTTTCGCAACAGGCCCATCAAGGAGAAATCTACGCAAAAAAAAGAATTTTTCAGCAATTATGGTCTAAAAAGTTTTACCACTAATGAATTAGTTCCAGTATTACCATTTAGATCTGTGGCAGTTGCTGTAACTGTAGTTGTATAGTTTTTAATGCTCTGCCCAGTGCTACTTTTAATTGCATCAATTGCTTCTTGAGTTAATGTAAGAGTGGTTTGATCTTGGCCTGCATCTGAAAGTGAGACAGATCCTGTTGCAATTACAGCTTGACCAGAGTTTGCAAGACCTAACTGCTGACTTAAGCTAGCAGAAAGAGTGTAGCTAATTGAGACGTCACAAGCTTCTGAGCAGTTTATAACAATTGGCAATCCATTTTTCAGTACACTTTTTACTTTTTTATAGGTGATGGCCTGTACCAGAACCTCAGGATCTACTGAATCTGAGCTAGATATTGCTAAATCTGTTACAGTAATTGTTGATGGGAAAGAACCTACTAGGGTGGCTCTGCCTCCAGCAATATCAACTGAATAAAGTTTTGAATCAGTTTCTCCGCTCGCTGTGGCAGCAAGAAGAGCCAAGGTTGTTCCAGGTGATTTACCATTAGCGATATCAAAACCAATATTTGTAAGTGGTATAGTTAATCCAGTACTTCCAAGAGAATTCAGTTCACCTGTATTCGGTGAAGTAGAACCATTTGGTCCACCAATACGAGTTAAAATACCTAATATGCTATCTATGCCAAGAAGGGTTGTAACGGTGGCACTTGATACATTATTTGTGTATGCAGCTCCGAGAATATTGGGATTTCCTACATCATTTGCATCACCAGCAACATAATCAAGAGCTGTATCACTGCCTGCGAGAGCTCCAGTATCAGGATTTATACGAAAATTCTCCTCAGTATTTGATACAACACGGATACGATCAACCGCAGGATTAAAATCCATACCAAAAGTGGTTCCGGTCACAGTCAAGGCACTTCCCACTGCGGTAGGTATTCCTGTCGTTGTATCAACCGAATAAAGTTGCAAGCTTGTTCCAGTCAGTGCCAATGCAAACAGCACATTGGTTGTTGGACGAAAGTCTATACCAACTATTTCCGTTGGACTGGATATGCCAACGATGGTTAGAAAGGTTACGTCAGTTGGATTATTACTTTGAAAACGGGCCAGCCTTCCAACACCAGAACTTGTAGATGCTAAGCCATAAACTGTACGATGAGAATCGGCAAAAATACTTAGTGGTGAGATGAGTCCGACTAGAAGTGAGATCCATAGTGTGTATGTTTTCATATGAAAAGCTCCTGTATTTATTTTTTTCAAATAGTATTTCTTCAAGTCTAAATTATACATGAGCTAGATCATAACTCGCAACTTTAGAGAATCATTATTAAATTCGAGAAAATCGTAAGAAATTCTT
>JAWXBT010000039.1:0-7108 GCA_034440315.1 bacterium | reverse complement strand
GTCTAGATAATCTTTTGATAAGTAATGGCCATGGTGAATATCAGTTAAAAAGGCAATTCTGTAATCCACAAAGTTTGCAGGCAATGCCTCCACTTTTAGCTGAATTCTGGAAATAGTCGGTTGTGGCAATTCATAGTTGGATATGTATTTAGCGGAAAGTGCCATTCCACCACCTATTAAGACTCCGCTTAAAAACTTACGTCGAGAGATTGGCATTAGAAGTCTTCTCCTGATTGAAGGGTGACTTCTAGTTTTCGTTTTTGATGATAATCTTTAGTACGAGTAGATCGGACTGCTTTTAACCAACCTCCAGAGCGGATCCATTGATCTAAGAGAGGAGTTTCTGGATGGAGTATTTCCAAGGCTTTAAACTGAGGACCATGCCATAACCGTTTCGAACCTTTTTTAGTTATATTTTCTCCTAAGACTGCATGGCACATTTCATGAAATATAAGGGGACTTAGAAATTTGCGAGCTTCATCCGAATTCATTTCTTTGGCGACATGAACAATTCGTTTTCTTACGTGACAGGACGCTAGTGTTCTTTTTTGGCGACGTTTACTCCAGCTAATTTGATAATTATCGAGATCTAATCTCTCAGGAAAAAAACTTGCTCTTAGAGTTAACCATAAATGTCGCAATTCAACTGAGTTTTCGAGAGTTATTTTTAAATTTATTTTTTTTAAAGATTTGATTTTTGATTTTTGCTTTTTTGTTGATTTAGAATTTGTAAAAGAGGGCCTTACCGAATTGATAAGTATTTTTGTCTTACGAGAGATTAGAGAGGTTAATTTAAATAGACTCAACTGCATTTAAAGAACTTAAGAAGCTTAAATAGTTAGGTAATTTTATTTGGAACTAAGGAGGCTTAGCAAGCATCTTAATTCAATATCCAACTCTATAACGAGGTTTTTATGCTACTCGAGACTCGTAATGCACTAAACAGTCTATCTGATGCTATCGAATTAACAAAGATGGTTGAAGAATTGATGACACCCGGCAGGGAGGCTCAATTGGTAAATATTTTGCCTGGAATAAGACTTACACTAAGAAATAGTCGAGAGGTTATGACTCAGTCTCATTCGACAATAAGTAAAGATTTTGTGGCAGTTGCCAGAACTAAGCTTGAAGAGATGAAGCAACAAAAAGCTGCTGCCTCAACATCCAATGGACTTTCAGCAGCAAAGGCCACTCCTGCAAATATTAATAATGTAGCACTTGGTTTAAACACAAGTATTGAGAAGATAGTCCAGCCGTAGCCTTAACTACTGACGCTGGATAGTAGTTAAAACTTGCAAAGGATTATTTTTTAGAAATAAAGCTTAGTAAATCCGATAAGACACTACTAGAAGGGTCTTTTGACGTCACTTCGTTTTTTGATTCTTGGATAATTTTTTCTAATTCCCCAGGATCCAACCAGATTCCCCCAGTTTTTATACAGCGATCAACAACAACTCCTTTAAAAACGATCTCTTCCATAGGCTCTCCATTAATTGGACTTTTTCTTGTTGAGCCAGATCTTTCAAGTTTGATCTTCTTAAGAGCATCCTCATTTTGCTTTTGGAAGTACATTTCTTCCTTAGCTTTACGCATATCGTTCCAACTGTCGTTCATAGTAATTCCAATAATTCTTTAAAAATGGCTCTATGCTTTATATTTATAATAGAGCTTTTTAATGTCTGCAACTGCTCTAAGATGAGATTCTAAGACTTTTTACTTGGACAATTGACATTAACCCCCTAACTTCTCTACAATCGCCGTCTTCTTAGGCTCAATTTTTGAGTCTGTTTTTTGCGGGCGTAGCTCAGCTGGCTAGAGCGCTTCCTTGCCAAGGAAGAGGTCGAGAGTTCGAATCTCTTCGCCCGCTCCATGATATTAATATTTATTATGGAAAATTTAAGAAAGCGAGAGAAGTACAAGTCTCTTTGATGGAAACAATCATCGCTCGCCTTATTCCTCTTTATGTAGTTGCATTTCTGGGCTACCTCGCCGGAAGAAAACTAAAAGTTACAAAGGAGTCGCTTGCTCCCATTCTAATTTATATTTTAAGTCCCGCTGTAGTTTTTTTTGCAGTTTTGCAAACCACACTCGATTCAAGAATTCTTTATTTGCCAATAATATCTTTTTCGATCGGCACTATGGTGTGTGCAATCTCATTTTGGCTTTCAAAATTTTTCTTTAGTGGCGCTGTTCCAAATCTAATTGGATTTGCTAGTGGCGATGCTAATGGTGGATATTTTGGAATTCCTGTGGCGTTAGCTCTTTTTGGAAGCGAGCTTCTTCCTGCTTATATAATGATTGTTTTTGGCTTAATCATTTATGAGAACACTGTCGGGTATTATGTTACCGCACGCGGGAACTTTGATCATCGTGAAGCAATTAGAAGAATACAAAGATTACCCTCCCTTTATGCATTCTTTACTGCAATTATTTTAAATATTTTAAATATTAAAGTCAGCGGTCCCTGGGCAGATATTGGGCTAAGTTTGCGCGGTGCATATTCCGTGTTGGGCATGATGATAATTGGTTTAGGTATCGCTTCTTTGCCTCATTGGAAAATTGATTGGAAAATGATTGCTTTTGTATCAGTTACTAAGTTCATCCTTTGGCCGATTTTAATAGTTTTATTAATAGTGCTGGATGTCTCAACACTTAAGATTATCTCACCAGAGCTTTTCCCATTACTTTTATTTTTTTCTACCTTACCCCTAGCTGCAAATACTGTTACCTTTGCTTCGGAATTGCGGGTCGAGCCCGAGCGAGCTTCTGTTGCAGTATTAGCAAGTACTATTGTGGCTACATTTTATATTCCTTTTATGTATGGTTCTTATAAATATATAGCAGAGTATTTTCGATTCTAAGCACTTCAATTTAATTGCTTTATGCCAAGAGAATTTCTGCACTGGTCAGTATTAGAAGAAAGTATCTTAGCTTTAGATCTCTCTGAAAAAACTAGATCTTCATACGAAGTAAATTGGAACTGTGCCTATCTAGGGGCAATTCTTCACGATGCTCCATATTATTTACAAAGTGGCACCTCAAAAGAAGGATCTCAATTGGGGGATTCTCTTCATGGCACACAAGGAGAAAATACATATCAACCGATTCTGAATTTACTTAATGCAGCTGTTTGTAGCGATACGAAAGATAAGCAAGAAAAGATTGGATGGTTAGCTATAGGAATGCTCTCTCATGTTATCGTTGATAGTATTTTTCATCCTTTGATTTATTTTGAAACGGGAAATTGGTATCACCAAGATCCAAAAGAAAGAAAGGTTGCACAGACGGCACATAGACTTTTTGAAGTTTATCTTGATTCTTGGCAGAGAAAAGAAAAGCCAGAAGGAAGTAGGGTTAGGTTTATTTCAAGTTTAATATCTGATGAAATCGATCAAGATTTAACTAGTTTACTTTCCGAATCCTTAGGAGGGAGTAGGGAGCTTTGGTCCCAGAGTACTAAGGAAATTAGCCTTACCCAGAAAAGATTTTTAAATCCTTTTTTAGGTGCACTTTTAAGAATCTTAAATTTTGCTAACAGATCTTATTTTGCAGAGTTCGATGCTTTATTTTCCTTTTTAAGATCGAAGCCACCAAAAAGCTTTGATCAGGTTTGGAATTATAAATGTCCTGTGACTGGGGAGCCCCGAAAGCACTCACTGAATGAGTTAAGGGAAATAGCCTTAAGATTATTTAGAGATATTCTTGGAGCTTTTTTAAATAATCATGAAATTGATTTTAGATTGCTGTTAGAGAAACTGCAGACTTTAAAAGGACCGACCTTGGATACCGGGATGGTTGGGATAGTTAGTAAGATAGAACTTGAGTATTTTAAGAATTCTAGTTCATAATTCCTAACATGTTTTCGTTATGATTTTACTGAGGTTATTAAAATTTATGTTAGCTTTAATCGGCCTGTTGCAAAACTCTCTCCTACTGCTAAAAGCGATCTTTGTCCTGCAACATCGTCATTCTTCGAGAGAAAAGCCTCAACATATCCAGAGGATATGCTTGCAGTGTTCTGTCTCGACTTCCTTGTATCGGCTCAAATCTCACTTTTCTCGTTACGAGAGAGTTTTGCAACAAGCTCTGGATCCGTTGTTTCTCTTTGCTAAATCACAAAATAAAGCCTTCTGTTCATACCTTTAGGTGATATTGCCAAGATTGGTAAAAATCATTTAACTTAGAAATATAGCGCAGTTACCTTTGCAAAAGTCCTTAGAGATTGGCTTTTTTAGTAGTTTTCAGTTGTTAAAAGATAATCTATGAGGTTCTTTTGGTTTCCAAGATCTGATTCATGCTCAATACTTAAAAAGTATTTATTTCTTGCTCTCTTATTTTCCGTAACATTTTCTACCCCTGCCCAAAGCCAATCAGCTCCGGAGATTTTGTGGGAGGTTCGAACGCTAACTGCCGGATTATTTCCCACACAGCCTTTTCTAAATTGGACATTATCGCCAGGAGGTTGGAATTTAACGACAACCGGAACATCTTCTATGGGAACTGCCACCTCAACATCAACCTTTAGTGGTGATGCAGGTGGAAGCTCATTAAGTCTTACCGCAATCGCCGAGAGTCACGGATCGCTTCTCTCTGACTCAGCAGCAAATGCGTACGTGATTTATCAATTTAGAGGCTACGTAAAAGGCCCCCAATCAGTAAAATTAACCGCGTCAAGTGCGGCGAGTGTCTCTAATCAGGTTTCTGGTGGAAATGCAGTATCCTCTGCAAGCGTTGGCCCAATTCCTTTTGGCACTGTAACAGTTGATGTAAATATTACAGGAACCGGATCGGAATCCAATAGTGGTGGTGGCAATGCAGTACTTCCTCCTTCTCTAACTTGCGGCACTGGTAGTATAACAACATTTCCTCAGTATCCAGGTGTTTCATATATTAAATTTCATGAAGGACAATTTGGTGCTGCAACTGATTTTGCTTCTCTTTCTAGCCAATTTCCCTCGATAGATGGAATTGCAAATGGCTCTGCTTCTTTTACCGCTGTGATTGGATCGGATGATCCGGTTTCTCTAATGAGCGATCCATTAGTAAACGGAGTTCCAACCCCAAGTCCTACCATTGGATCTTTAGTGACATTTTATGGCTATTTTTGCGAAAGCAAAAATGCAGAAAATAAATACCCAAACTCAAAAAATTAGCTGCCCCGATCAGGGGCTGTCGAGAAAGGTATTTCAGCAAAACCTGTTGAGTTTGGGTATGCTTCCTATGATCCCGATAACGAACAAGGCACAACAGCACTCTCCGGAATCTGTGCAGCCAAATGGACAGTTATAAATGCAGATGGCACAGTCAGTATTTATAATTCTCTGCCTTCAATTAGCTTTACAGCATACCCCGGAGAATACTCAGTCACCTTAGAAGTTACTGATAATGAAGGCGCAACATCGGAAATCTCAACAACATTCCTTGTAGGTCCTGCACGATTTGGAGAACCTGGAAAGAATGAGACTTCTTGTGGTGGAGATAATAAAATTGCAGCTTCCGTCTCACCAAGCTCAGGTAACACAAACCTAATGTTTACCGATCCCGTTAGAACCCGCGGGTATCCACTTAAAAACAATATTCATATTAATTCTCAATCTGCGTTATCCCTAAGTATTGCAACGCCGATGGGTAATGCCACATTCTCTTACGGGATCCAAGTCACACAAGGATTTTTTACATTTGATCAAATTGTCTCTCACTGGATTGTAGTTGATGGAGATGGCAGAGAGCTTGATTTTGGACCTACAACTTCTGCACCAGCGGCTGCTGCTGGAATATTTTCTGAGCTGATCTTTAATCCAACAACCGGGTTTGTACTTAGAAATGCAAATGAGCCAGAGCACATTGAAGACGCCGGAAACTTCACTTACAATTTTGATCAAAATGGAAGATTAACATCTTTAGTGGATCCCGAAGGGAATATCCAATCCATTATATATAACGCTTCATTAAAGCCACTAGTTGTTACAGATCAAAGTAGTAATAAAACTTTGACATTCGGATACAACACATCAGGATTAATTAATACTGTTACTGAAAATGGTGCTGGCGCAATAACGGAACTTTCCTATACGAACTCTTTATTAAGTACGATTACTGTAAAAGATAACCAGGGCAATATAGTTCGTAACGCTAGTGTAACTTATAATGCTGATGGCGCGCCGATCACTCTTACTAAAGATAACGATCCAGCAACCACCCTAACATTTACCCACGCCAAAGCAGGACACCGTGTTTACTTAGGAAACATTACTGATACGGTTAACGGAAATACCAATTTTAATTACGCTGAGTTTCCAGTTATTACTAATACGCGCAGAACCTCTCAAACAAATACTCGAGGTGGAGTTACTTATTATGATTACGATCTTAAGGGAGATTTAGTCTCTGTAACGCTGCCAGGAGTTACTGGAGCAACTCAATCTGTTAAATTTGATTACACTTATAATGCCGATCACAACTTAACATCAGTCACTGATGGAATCACAACGTACACTTTGACATACACTGCAAACGGACTTTTATCTTCCATTACAAATAATCTAGGTGAATTTAGAAACTATCAGTATAATGGAGTCGATCTTTTAAAGATTACAGATAATATCGGCACCATTTTAGAGCTTGGTTACAGAGATACAAATAACCCGCACTCAGTAACGTTTTTTAAAGATGGCTCGCAGAATCAATGGAGCAGAACCCTTAATCAGTTCGGACAAACCTTAACGATCTCGGCTCCTCGCGGATCCCCTCAAGGGATTACCCAATTTAAATATGAAGAGAATCCAAGTAGCTTTTTTTATGGATACTTAAGATTAATAACAAACGGAGCTAAAGAAGTTGTTACGATTGATGGCTATTCAGCTCTCGGAGATATTTTATCGATCTCTACTTATCCAAGTGCTGTAATTACTAATACACATTCTTTTACATACGATGCCTCCCAAAGGATCACTGGCTACATTGCACCTGACGGTAAAAACATTGATTTTAATTATACAGGAAAAGATCTAACTTCAATTAATGATGAAGCACATACCGTTACCACTTATGAGTATTGTCCATCATGTAGTCAACTAAAAGGTGTACATGCTGCACTAGGAAAGAATTT
>JAWXBT010000038.1:0-4404 GCA_034440315.1 bacterium | reverse complement strand
TGGCCGATATATTTAACAAACTAGTCTAGTAAATATTCTTAGATCAACTAATAACCCCTACCAATAAGCTCTACTTAGATGAAAAGGCGTTTAACTTTTCATTTTAAAGGGTCGGCATTATCCATGTAAGGAAAGTACACTCTAAATTTTTTGAGTCCGATGAGTAACGTAAGAAAAGCTAAAAAGACATGTGAAGGATCCTCATTCCCTCTGTTTTCAGTTTAACTTTCATTGGGTTTTTTTTCTACTGTTGGTTAGAGTTTTTTGAAAGATTAGTTCTAATTTTCAACAAGTTAAAGGTGTTATGGTATTTTGATAGCGATCTTTCCCTCAACTTTCAAGCCTAAGTGGTCGATTTAATAGACAGTCTCTTTAAATCTAAACATTTGATGTTGGATTTCAATTGAATTTATTAAGTAGAATATGACAGCAGGTCGTAGCTCACCGAAGTATCTAATTTTGCTCTTTTTGGCTTTAAGCCTAGGTGTTGGTTTATGTCTTGGATTCTTCTTTTTACCACTTGTATTTTCTTTGCCAAATGAGCTTGTTTGGCTTGCAAGAGGACTGGGAGCACTTGCGATTTGTCTAACTTACTTTGGAGTATTTTATTATTCATCACGCATTGTAGAGACGAGTACAGATGAAATTCTCATCCCAATTTTAAAAAGAATTGAACAAACTTCTAAATTGACATCTGAAGGTTGGAGAGAATCGCTGGATGTTGAAAAAAGACTTCATGACTCAATTGGTTTGATCATAAAACGATTGAATGAGGCAGAATTTTCAGCTTCACAAGCAACACTTAAGGCGACAAAAGCAAATTACTTACAAGAAAGATTCATTAGAACTGTTTCTGAAGATATTCGAACACCGCTTTTAAATATTATTACTGGCATCAAAGCCTTATCAAGTGCTACTTCGAATAATTCTGAGATTGCTAAATTAGATGCCATTACCGCCTCCTCGTTTCAATTAATGGGTAGTATTAATGATGCTTTGGAATTAGGTACTGCTACAACTCAAAAGAAAAATGATGCTCGTTCTGTGAATCTAAATCAAGTTACACAAGATCTGGCGGAATTGTTTGCCTCACCGTTAAGTAAGAAGCCCAATATAATTGTATATTTCTTGGTTGATCATAGATTGCCGCACTCCATCAAGGCAGATCCGAAGAGATTGATGCATTTATTAGGGAATTTAGTTGAAAATGCAGTTCGATTTACTGAGAATGGTCATATAGAAGTTATGCTCTCGACCAATAGTACTTCTTTTGCCAAAGGACAAGATTGCAATATTATCGTTACATGCTCAGATACTGGACGCGGTATTCCAAAAACAAGATTAGATTTAATGAATCTTGAACTTTGTGGAAACTTAGGTCCAGGAGAGTATTCAGAGTTGGGACTTGGATTAAGAGCCGCCCATAAAATTGTTAATCAATCTGAAGGAACATTGGAGATCGCTTCAGAAGAGAATAAAGGAACGAAAGTTACAGCAAAATTTAAAGCAGAAGTTGCAATTGAGCCAAGAAAAGCAAGTGAACTTCCAAATATCATGCGCTTTCACGCAAATGCCAACGAGGTTTTTATTACTCTGGCAAATATTGCTTATTTTCATGGTATTCGTCCGATTCCAGTTAGCAATCCAATCTTAGAAGAGGGTCCAGATACAATTTTTATCGATGCATCTGATTTGTGTTCTGAAAAACTCGGCAAGCTTTATGATTTTAAGAAACAGGAAAGATACGTTGTACTATTCAGGCATGATCAACTTCATTTAAGGCAAAAACTTCTTTCTTTTGGTTTTAAAAGATTTCTAGTTTTACCTTTATCTTCAACCTCAGTTATTCAATGCTTATTAGGTGAAGATGGAGTTGCTTCTTCACATAAGAAAATCAAATTACCTGCTTTCGAACGACCTCTAAATATTTTAGTGGTTGATGATGTGGAAACAACGAGATTAAGGATTAGTGAGCACTTAAGAAGCTATAATCATGTTGTTGTTGAGGCTTCAGATGGTCTAGAACTTGTTGAATTATTGAATGCAAAACACAATTTCGATCTTGTTTTTTGTGATATTACAATGACGCATTTGGATGGTATCTCAGCCGTTCAACAGGTACGCGAGCACGAGAAAACTTTAGGAGTGCATACTCCGATAGTTGCAATGACGGCATATTCTTTTATTGATGAGCCAGATTCTCTGAACAAGGCGGGATTTGATTCGGTCTTAAGAAAACCTGTTTATTTAGATGAACTTGATTTTCTAATTGGTAAAATAACACCAATGAAAGTAAATGACACTCAAGTGCAAACTCAATTTATAGATCTTGATGATCTAAAAAGAAGAACTGCTGGAAAATCAAAGATTATGGCTCAAGTTTTAGAATCATTTATTGAGACTTCGAAATCTAAATTAACTGATTTACATAAACTTGATACTCGAACTGAGAGTTTGTTAGTGGCAAAACTTATACACACTATCAAAGGGTTATTATTGGAAGCAGGAGCTTCGGAGAGTGCCAAAAAATTAAGTGTATATGAAGAGCGATTAAAGTTGAGTTTGCAATTAGGTGAAAGAGAAGTTTCCATTATAGATTCGCTCGTGACTGAAGTTTGTAGTGAAGCTGAGGAAGTTAGAAAGCAATTACAGTAGTTAGAATTGCATATCTATTGGCAAAATGGCTCACGCCGTTTTTAGCTTTATATCATGACTTTCGATCCTAAGTTTAAATGGTAATATAGAAGTATTAATTTTATAACCTGAGTTTCGCTTAAGAAGCGTAGCGAGAAAGCTAAGATGCTGAAAGATTTGAAAGAAAAAAAATAAAAATTGCTGTGAAAATGTGGCTTTGTCACATTGAGAAGCAATTTTTACCAGAGCTTTGTGCTGGCTTGTTTTTTATTTCGAAGATTACAGTATATTAGCTTTCGCAGTAGCTTTCTTAAGCGAAACTCAGGTTATAAAGCTAAATTTATCCGAATTATTATGGCTTATAAAGATATTGCATCACCTGCATTTTCGATTACTGCTAGGATAAGTATTCGAAATTTTCCAGGACAATTAGCGAAAGTTGTAAAATTGATGGGGGACGAAGGAGTTTCATTGGCAGAGATGACACTCTTAGCTTCTGATTTTCACTATAAGCATCGAGAAATTACGATGCATTGTAAAAATGAAGCCCATGCAGAGAGGATTATAAAATTGCTCAAAGAGCGAGATGATATTTTATTTGAAAGTTATACAGATGATGTTTTTGAAATGCATAAGGGTGGCAAGTTATCAATTGAACCAAAGCTCTATTTAAAGACCAGAGATCAGTTATCACAGGCGTATACTCCGGGAGTTGCGCGAATCTGTACACATATAGCGAATAATCCTGATGCAACTTTTGATTACACCATGCGCGGAAATACAGTTGCAGTTATAACAGATGGCACTGCCGTTCTAGGCCTTGGTGATATCGGCCCACGCGCCGGACTACCCGTCATGGAAGGCAAAGCCATGCTCTTTAAGCAGTTTAGCGGGCTGAATGCCGTTCCGATCTGTCTTGATATTCGGGACACCCATAAAATCATAGACACGATTGCCTATTTGTCTCCTAGTTTTGGGGGGATAAATTTAGAGGATATTTCAGCACCAAGGTGTTTTGAGATTGAAACAGAATTGCAAAAAAGACTCGATATTCCTGTTTTCCATGATGATCAACATGGGACAGCCTGTGTTGTCTTAGCCGGTCTTTTAAATGCCTTAAAAGTAACTGGCAAGAAGATGTCAGATTTAAAGATTGTGATAAGTGGAGTGGGAGCTGGAGGTGTTGCTATTGCGAAAACCCTGAATGCAGCTGGAGCAGGAAACATAGTACCATGTGATAGCGAAGGTATTGTTTATCGAGGTCGTAGGTCAGGGATGAACTCCATGAAGGAGGAAATCTTGCAGTTTGCTAATAAGGATAATGAAATGGGGACACCCATAAATGCTTTGAAAGGAGCCAGTGTTTTTATCGGTGTTTCAAGACCAGGAATTATCCACAGAGAAGATTTGTTGGGAATGGCGAAGGATCCTATTATTTTTGCTTTAGCAAATCCAGTTCCTGAGATTATGCCTGATGAAGCAAAAGGAATTGCCAGAATTATAGCTACAGGCAGATCTGACTTTGCCAACCAAGTTAACAATGTCCTTTGTTTTCCAGGTATTTTTAAAGGGGCTCTTCAATGTCGAGCAACTAAGATTACAGAGAATATGAGGCTGGCTGCTGCAAATGCAATAGCGGAGTCCATACCTGAGAATGAGTTAAATGAAGAGAATATTATACCAGATCCTTTTAATATGGGTGTCCCAAAAAGAGTTGCCGAGAAAGTCATGGAAGCTGCAATTTTAGATGGAGTAGCAAGAATTACGGAC
>JAWXBT010000037.1:0-2928 GCA_034440315.1 bacterium | reverse complement strand
GATCGCATCCCAACCCCTCATCGATCGCCCTGTCGGTGAAAAAAGACAAGGTGCGATCGGCATTAACCCGACTTTTTACAAGGTTCTGGCTTTTACGTTGGGTGCTATTTTAGCAGGCGTTGTGGGTGCGGTTAGCGCGCATTTTCTCAATACTTGGAACGCGCGTCAAGGTAGTTTTGATGCTGGGATTATTTACTTGACTTCTGTGTTAATTGGTGGTAGCAGAACTTTTGTCGGGTCGGTTTTGGGCGGGATGGTTTTTACTGCTTTGCCGGAGGTTTTGAGGGGGATGGCAACTATTCAGGGATTGCCGCTTTGGTTGGCACAATTTCTGCGGGATGGACGCTTAATTATTTTTGGGTTGCTGATTGTCGTGGGAACGATATTTTTTCCGCAAGGGTTGGTTACGCCGGAGTTGCTGAAGAAGTGGAAGAAGGGCGATCGTACTTCTGTTTAGGCGATTATATTATTTGCAGCTAAGTTTATTCACTGCGGCTGAGAAGAAAGTTTAATCGAGAAAGAGTAAGGTGTATCTCCTCCCCTTTTTGACAAGAGAACGATATAATTTCCACTGGCTAGATTCCTTTCAATCTTTCCTGGCTGGGAACGAGTAGCAGTTGCTTCAGTTATTTCATTACCTGGCAAGCCATTGCCATTATCTGTATAGAGCGTTATCTGGGTTTCATTTTGTACCTGGTCTAGATACAGACTTACCCCACCAGGATTACCTATAGTGAATCGATAATACTGTTTTCGCTTATCTTTATTTAGAGCAGACGGATCGGTTTTTTTGTCATTTCCTAATGAACCGAAATCGTTAATTTTTTTGGTATAATTAGTGCCAGTAATTCTGTATTTTGTATCTTCTATTCTCCGCTTAATTTCAACAATATATTTCCCGCTACCTAGAATTTTTTCAATTTCTACTGGCCGATAAAGAGTAGCAGTTGCTTCAGTTATTTCATTGCCTGGCAAGCCATTACCATTATCTGTATAGAGCGTTATCAGAGCTTCATTTTCAACTTCATCTAGGTACAAGCTAATATTGCTCGGATTACCTAAAGTAAAATAATATCGTTCTTTCTCATTTTGAGAAATCAAATTACCTTTTACACTCTTGGTAAGTAGATCATTGTTGATGCTCGGTGCAGGTGGTGGTGTCGGTGTAGAAGGGTTAGATGATACACTGGAAGTAGGCAGGGGCAAAGATGGGACGCTTTGAACTTCAGGTTGACCTGATGGGTCAAACCGAATAGTCCTGACTATACTTGGATCGTTTTCTAAATTGATATTAAAGTTTTGAGATGGATAGCCTGATTTACTTAAGTTGACACGAACATCTCCTTTACTCGAAATTCGCACTTTGGCATAACCATTACTATCGGTATATTGAACTTCGGGAGCTCCTTGAGCAATGACATGAATTTTTACTCCTGCCAAGGATTCTCCGATGCTTGTTTGTGTAGTGAGTTCAACTTCTTTTTGTGTTACACCACATACTTTTGAGTCCCAGCTTATCCTACATCTAATTTCTGGAACAATCGCACCAACACTAATAGCTGCGATGATACCCAAAATAAATAAAATTTGATTATACTTCATTGGAGTTTTAGTTTCAGCCATATCTTCATCCCAGTCGGGGGAAACTAATGTTTCATCCCAGTCAGAGTCAACTAATTTTTTTTTAATATCCGGCTAAAGGTCGGAAAGATCCGTTGCAAAATACCTTCTGTACCTAGTTCAATTTCATAGGAGATGAAGGGTGGCAGTAGGGGAAGTGTAGCTTTCAGCTTTCCCGCAGCAGATTTTTCTGGTTCATTTAGTTTGTTCCTAATTTCAGTTAATAGTTGTATCGCTTCCTGAGAGTAGCCAGCGGTACTACTTTGCCGAATCTGCTCGACAATCTGTAAAATTTCTATAATGGCGCAATCTGCATCCGTTTCATTAATCTCGAATGAATTTGCATTCTGAGCTAAAAGTTGCCAGTATTCCTTCTCATACTTACGAATTTCTGGTAAAACTTGTTTAGAAATTGTTAGCTGAATATTATTTCTTTCTGATGCACCGGCAGTATAAACAAGTTGCTTTTGTAAATTTCCCAGAGTTTCGTATGAGGAATCAAGGATTTCCTCTAGATCGGTTAACCTTCGACGTGGTATCATGGCTTATATAATTCCTTTACTTGATTGAGCCGATCGCCCAAAACGTATAAGATAATTTAGAGTGCGATCGCAACTCGCAAAATAGTAAATCCCGATCGCTCTCGATTGAGGAGCGGAATTAAGTTCGCAGCCACTTGCTCTAGCGAAGATGCTTTTTACCTCTTCCGTATCATAGACCGATCGCCCAAAACTGCAAAGGGAAAAAAGACGGAAAAAGACGGGTATTTATAAAATTTGGATGCAAGGCGGATAAAGACGGATAAAGACGGGTAAAGTCGGCTATACTAACTCTAGTTCTCTGACAACCCTACTGATGGACACTGCCCATATATTGCAATTTGTAGATGAAGTGCTCAGCGCGAAGACAGGCAAACGTCTAAATGACTTGCAGCGTAAAATTATCGAGGGAATACTGAATCGACAAAAGTATTCTGATATTGCAGATACTTACGGTTGTACGCCTGGTCATGCTAAGGATGTAGGTTACAAGCTTTTGCAAATGTTATCTGATGTTTTTGGTGAACCAATTGATAAAGGTAATCTGGAATCAGTTTTAGAACGGCAATTAAATCTGAATATCAATTTGGTGGATCGCACTAATATTTTTGGTAATAGCAACACAATTAACTATATCAATACTTGCTCAGAAGTACCCACTACTACCCCCGATAAAAGTCAGCCTGCGAATCTTGAAGCTCAGCGCAACAATAATCAAGTTAAGATTGAAGCGGTGGGTAAGTTACGGCAGCTTGGCTTGAGCGATGAG
>JAWXBT010000036.1:0-3814 GCA_034440315.1 bacterium | reverse complement strand
TTTATATAGTTATCCCAATAAGTAATTTCCGAATACTTTTCTATGGAATCATGGAAATGCGCTCATTTGTTTAACATTAAATGCTTTTTTACAGAGTGCTCCTGCCTCCTTCGGAAATTAGGACGTCGCTCAACTTACTTCGTAGTAAACCTAAAAACTCAGATTTCACCGGTATCACCTGAACCTGTGGTGGAGACATCCAAATTGGGAAAGCACCACCAAAAAAATAGGGGGCTTTCAGGGTTTCATAAGGACTGAAAACTACGAAAGATTCTGAAAAACTGCGGAAATGATATAACACCAAAGGATTTCAAGCGCTTGTCGGTATCAAGAGGGCAAATAATATCTAGTGACATTTTAGAGAGATAGCCTTCAAATGCGTCCTCTACAGTGACATATCTCCTGCCTCAACATCAGCGGATCGGAACATATCTTGCACTGTGTGACTTCACTATGTCTAAGTTGAAGTCCATTTTTATACAAGCATCCTTGGTGTTCCTCTGGGCTTTCTTTACGATGCTCGGAACTGTTGCTCATGCCGACACGCCATACTATCTAGAAATACGTCAGAATGCCCCCTTTGAAAAACTCATTAAAGCAGTCGGATGGACCTCCACGACGACAGTGGCTCTAGCATCGGGAAGTCCCGCGCTTCCTCTAGGAATTACAATAGCACACAACGGAGTATTATCAGGTAACGGCCAGACTCTTTCTGGGACATATCAGTTCCGCCTTGAAACTACCGGCACAAGTTGGATCAGCCACACTTTCCCAGGGCCTTTCACTCAGAGAGATCCCTATATCCAGGTCACTCTGGATGTGGCTCCCATCACCGATACTTTTGTTAAACCGGATTCATTTCATAAAATTGGACACTTTACCACCAACCAAATCACAACAGCCATTCAGTTAAGTTCACCGAATCCGTTTACCGGTTCAAATTTTACAAATTCAATTATTTCTTATCCTACTAATGCCGGCAACGGTCCCTTTCCAATATTCTTCCTAATACCAGGAAGCGAATTCGCTTCAATTCATTATGTTAGTTTGTTAAATCGAATTGCATCTTGGGGATATGTTGCCGTGTCAAACGATCATACCTCTCCCACCGGTTCAAATCAGTTAGGCACCGGCAATCTGAACGAAACCATGTCATTAATACATCACATTAAAGAAACTCTCTTTTATTTCGACTCTCCTCTCGGTCAAATGTTTCATGCCGATATAACGAACTACGTTGTTGGAGGTCACTCTAATGCCGGGCAAGCAAGTTTATTCTCGCAGTATTTCCTCGGCCATCTCAAGGGCGTTATTCAGATTGATTCTCAATTGGCTTTTTTGAATTTCACTGGACTTTGGCCGATCGCAGTAGCAGGCGCGCCAATTTATTTAGAGCAGTTTCGCCGAATTCCCATCTTAAGAGTGTTTGCCCACGCTTACCTCGCTTTGGGAAGTCGGGCCGGGATGGATGAAGGGTTTCAAACAGGCTCTAGTTACTCTGTCGGACATAATGGAACTCATCAAGGCTTCACCGATGGATGCACGAACACTTACGGGTGCCCTACAATATCAGAACGGGAGAGAGATCTACCATTCACGACATCTTATATTTTGGCATTCCTGGAACGGTACACCAAGCAGGATTGGCATGCGGCGGCTGGCTTTCTCTATGGACCGTGGGCTCAACAACGGTCGGGCGAAGTTGAGACGCCGATGAATCAAGGCATAACATACTCATTCAATCGTCGTCTTAACGATGTCAACTCCTCTTTCTCTATTGATAATTTCAATGACACTAATGTCTCTCAAAATACGTTGGGAATGGTTGTCTCGCAAAATATAGAGTCCGTAGATCAACCAAGGGTCGGTCCTGTACCCTCATACTATGGTTTCTCTACTGTCGAAGCGCTGTCAAGCACCTTTAATTTTGTAAGAGATCTCGTAGGATTTACTGCCGGTAAATTCCACACCCAATCCCTTGGTATTTTTAATGCAGTTTCTTACTCCCATCTCCTTTTCGAGATCAAACAGCTCAATCCAAATGAGACAAACACCTCGCAGAATTTAACGATAAAGTTGAGAGATACATCAGGTCGCGAAACCCAACATATTCCGATTGAAAGTCTTTTCCCCAATATTGGCGGCGATATAACAATATCGGTTCCACTCGATCGCCCCTTGCGTCAAGCAGGAATAGCAAAAAATTCCCTCTCATCGATGAGCATATACTCTAATTCTAACGGCATTGCACCGCGATTTAACCTCGATAATATTCGTTATGAGAAGCTCGGTGACTGTGCATCCACAAGTTCCGTCATGCCAAAAAGTCTCAGTGCTTATGCAATTCCCCGACAAAACGGAACGATAATGGCTCTTACCGCCTGCGGAAATCGTCTCGGTCCGGGAGGGTTACAGCTCAAAGTGGTCAATGCTCCAGGCACTTCAGTAACATTTAGAATCTCTCCCACAATCAATGTACTTCCATTTTTGGATGGATATACAGTTCCAGGATCGCAAGGGTTGGTCACCTTTCAAGTGCCGGTCATTAATGGAGAGGCGAATTTTACACTTCCCTCTACGTTTTTAGCATACCAAACTCTGTATATGCAGGTTTTAGCGGTCGATTCAAACGGCACCATTCTCTCAAATGCGCTTAAAGACGAATTATCGCAATAACTTTTAGGTGCGATTGAGACTCTTGAATTATTTGTTCCTGCCACCACCTCAACCTCTTGCTCACTGGCCTCCATGCTCTGCCAATTATTAAGAAATATCGTAATTTTTTAAAGTATTATGTTGGAAAGGATAAAAGCCCAGTAAACATTTTTGTATGAGATGGAGCCGTATGCGGTGCAGAGCTAAAAGCATTTTTAAAAGCAACTCTTTCTACTTTACCGAATAGCCCTGATTTAGTTTTTGAAATCGGCCAGAATTTAAATAAAACTATTAAGGCAATTATGAAGGAAAAAACAATAAATACTACTTTGCATTGCTGAAGTTTTATACCTGATTTAAGGTATGTGAAATATTAACTAATGCCAATAGTAATGCATACAATAATAAAAATTTTCTGTTTTTTCATAACCATTACACTGACACTTAATTCATGTACAAGTTCACCGAAAAATCAGGCTTTTTTAAAAAATGTAGTTTTTATAATTGTAGATACTTTATCTAGAGATTATTTGGGTGTATCCGGTAACAGTAATTCGCCATCTCCGAATATTGATAAATTAACACGCACTGGGGTTGTATTTAAAAAAGCCTATTCCCCAACCGAGCCGATCTCCTCAATAGGTATATTCCCGTCACTTCTAGATTTTAATTCGAGCGATATTCCAATCTTTTTAGATTACAAAAATAAATTTCAAATTAATAATGATTCTGAAAAGACTAAAATTGAAAGAACTCCAGAAGAAGTTGATCAGCTAAAAAGTCTCGGATATCTTTAATGATAGACCAAGTATCAGATCGTACAAATTTTGATCCTTGGATAACTTCTTTTTTAACAATTATACTTTTATATGGGTTTTGGCTTTTTAGTCTGCTCTTTGGAATTGAATCTTCTTTTGATTCTGTAGGGGAGGTTTTTGGTGCTGATTTTATTCAGTTTTATTCTGCGGCATTTGGTTTACGTGAAGACCTGCCTATTTATGATCGATTCGCGCAGCATCTTTTGCAGGAAAAGATAATTGGCACATCCATTCAAGGAAGCTTTAATTTTAATAACCCGCCTTTATTTGTGCTGATTTTTTATCCACTTACTTTTTTATCGTATAAAGCAGCATTTGTTTCTTGGATTGTTATTCAATTA
>JAWXBT010000035.1:0-4697 GCA_034440315.1 bacterium | reverse complement strand
TTTGAGGAAATGTTTAAAATCATTTCTAAAAATAACTGCTCATTAGTTTTAAGTTACAGTGACACAGGTATGATTAGCATTGAGGAACTTCTAAACTTAGCAAAAAACATCTTTCAAAAACACATTATTAATATAAAGTCTATTGATCACCAGCATATGACAATGGGCCGATTTAATGATCGCGATAGAGAGGTTAAAGAATTATTGATAACTGTTAAACCGCAATAAAATGGCTAAAGGACTAGATGGACATACTGTATCTTTAACCAAGAATGGTTACTTTAAATTAATTGACCTAATTGATAAATATCAAAGTAGTGAAATTTTAAATCATCTTGACGAAATAAAACTAGATTATACTCAGGCAAGAAAAATGTTGGCTGGTAGCAATAGTAATGTTTTACCAACAGTTTGGGATGATATAAAAAAATTTGAACAGGAAGACAAATATGCTTTACTACTGTTTTCAATAATATTTAGCCATAAAGATTTAATTAATACCTTCAAAACTTCTACTACCTCTGAAATGCAAGGGGAAATAAAAAGAAGTGACATTGATGGTAAAGTTTACACCAATTTAGCGTATGCATTAAATGAAGCAGGTTTAGCAATTAATTTTTCTCAGGGTTCTGAAAAAACAAAATATGATGTTAGTAAAATTTTTCTAAAGAACGAAATAGGGCCTTTTGCAAAAACTATTCTAAAAGGTCATTTAGTCAATATGGGGTGGAACGATCCTAGGGATGAAGACCCATTTCAAAGAACATTCGAAGAACAAATTCTGAAATATGAATTTCATAAAGTCTTAGGAGTGACATATGACCAATTCATTGGCTGGTTGAATGGTAATGATATTTCAAAAAGTAATAAATTAAAAAAGCTTTTACCTGAGCAAGCATTTCAAGCGAGCTTATTTTTAGAATCTACAAAAAACGCAAACCTTAAATATAATCCTATTCTGACCCTTAGGTTTTTAAGTTCATTAGTAACCAAGCCATTCGTAATTCTCACTGGTCTTTCTGGGTCTGGAAAAACGAAACTTGCTCAAACTTTTGTAAAATGGATTTGTCAAGAGGAAAGTCAATATCGTATTATCCCAGTTGGAGCAGACTGGACAAATAGAGAACCTTTATTAGGCTATCCAAATGCATTAAAAACAGATGAATACGTAAAACCAGATACGGGTGTAATTGATTTAATCATTCAAGCAAACGAAAATCCTGACTTCCCTCATTTCCTAATACTCGATGAAATGAATTTGAGTCACGTGGAACGCTATTTTGCTGATTTTTTGAGTGTCATGGAATCAAAGGAAGAAATACCCTTATATGCTGAAGGCACCATGGGAAATGGTGTTCCTTCAAAACTGAAAATCCCATTCAATCTTTTCATCATTGGTACTGTAAATATTGACGAAACCACAAATATGTTCAGTCCAAAGGTGCTTGACAGAGCAAATACTATTGAGTTTCGCGTTACTCAGGAAGAAATGACAACATTTTTGAGCAATATAAAGGAGATAGATCTGAAGGGTCTTACTGGAAAGGGTGCCGGGATGGCAAAAAGTTTTCTTGACATAGCTTCAAACAATACCTTTGTCACCACAGACATTGAAAACATCAATTCTGCATTGATCCAATTTTTTAGCGAATTAAAAAAGACAGGGGCTGAGTTTGGCTACAGAAGTGCTACAGAAATTTTGAATCTAATTAATCAAATTCATTTTTTGGATAGCAGTCTTTCTACCAACAAAAAAATAGATATCGCCATCATGCAAAAATTGTTACCAAAGCTTCATGGCTCACGTAGAAAGCTGTGTCCTGTGCTCGAAATGCTTGGTTCTTTTTGCATTTCAGGAGATGTAAAAATCATTAAGGATGTTTTTGAAAAATCTGATTTTGATTTTGAAGGTTCAAATGTGCTTTTTCCGCTTTCACTTGAAAAACTTACGCGTATGTATAGAGGAGCAATAGACAATGGATTTGCAAGTTTTGCTGAAGCATAAAAAAGGTGAAATCAGTATCAAACATAGAAATTAATCTTGACTCCGTACAGGAAGGCTTGAGGCTCTGGATAGATGCCCGCAGGCCTGATTCGTTGTTTGATGCAGAAGAAAATGCAGAAGAGCACAATGAAGCAAGATTCCAACTTGTAGAAGGATGTTTTTATGATTTTCAAATTAGCAACCCTGGTTTTATTTTAGGTGATGTTGGTCAAAACATTATACAGCAACATAGGCGGACTACAAATCTCGGAACAATTGCTCCCAATATTTTTGTAGGAACACTTACAATTCCATTATTAGAAAAAGAAACCTTTCAGGAATGCAGCCAAGTTGAATTAGAGGTTCAATCCATAAAATCCGGTTATCGTGATGATTACCGTGACATGCTGGAATTGATTACCGAAAAATGCACAGATCTTCTGTTGCAGGCTAATTCACCCGTTTCGCAACATTTTGAAATTGATTACGCCAAAGATAGTCAGACACTTTATCAGAAATTTGCTTTTATCAATTCGATAATTGGAACTGACGAGTTTGCTGAAGCAATTCACCGCATCGTTACAGCACCTGTAACAAAATGGACAGAAACAATAGAAGAAAAAGACATCCGTAATGCGAGACGATTTTCAAATACTAACATTAAAGAAATACTGAAAGGCGGTAAGCGAAACAATTTGCCTGAGACACATTATCTGAGAAGTTATGGTATTGACACATTGCCGGAACGAATTACTACTATTAGAAAAACAGATTCAATTGATACACCTGAAAACCGTTTTATAAAACATGTCCTTGAAAACTTTCTGAAATTTTGTACGGATATAAACAACAAGGCTAAAGAATTTGGTCATAAAAAAATGGAAAACGAATCAGAACTATTGATTCGTGAATTGGAAAGTCAGCTGCATCATTCCGTTTTCAAAGAGATTTTAAGACCAACAACCTTAAAGCTTAATAGTCCGGTATTGCAGCGAAAAGAAGGTTATAGGGAGGTTTTGCGTGTCTGGCTCATGTTTGACCTTGCGGCTAAATTAATTTGGAAAGGCGGTGAAGATATATATAGCAGTGGTAAAAAAGACATTGCCACACTATATGAATATTGGCTGTTTTTCAAATTGCTAGATTTATTTCAGTCTATATTTGACATAGAACCTAAAGATATTTCAGATTTAATTAAAGAAACACCTGACGGTTTAAATCTTCAGATAAAGCAGGGAAAATTCACTGCACTTCGGGGTGTTTACGATTCCGGAAACAGAAAACTAAATATCAGGTTTAACTACAACCGTTCATTCAGCGGAAAGAAAACCTATCCTGATTCGGGAAGCTGGACAACTACATTAAGACCCGACTATACTCTTTCGTTTTGGCCGTTTGGTATTGCAGAAAACGAAGCAGAAAAACAGGAAATTATTGTTCACGTTCATTTTGATGCTAAGTACAAAATCGCAAACCTGAACGATTTTTTGGAACAGAACACCGAAAGCGATCTTAACGAAGAAAAGACAGAAAACAGAAAAGGCATCTACAAAAATGCCGACCTGCTAAAGATGCATGCTTATAAGGATGCCATAAGAAGAACAGGAGGTGCTTATGTTTTATATCCAGGTGACAAGTCAATAAATCAGAAAGGGTTTCATGAAATAATTCCTGGACTTGGTGCATTTCCGGTAAAACCATCCAAAATAGACAGCGGTATCGGAGAACTGAAAGCATTCATTCTTGAGATAATTGAACATTTCATAAACCGTGCTTCACAACGTGAGAAAATCGCCTACAGAACGTTTGACATCTATCAAAATCCGCCTGAATCTGACAATGAAGTCAAAGAGCCATTACCAGAACCATACAACACAAACAGAGACTTAATACCGGACGACACTTTTGTTTTAGTTGGTTATTACAACTCACAGGAACAATACGACTGGATTCAACAAACCAGACTTTATAATTTCAGAATGGGTTCAGGAACTGGTTCACTCATACTTGACAAAGAAACAGTAAGTTCAAAATACTTATTACTTCACACTACAGGCGACACAGACTCCGATGATTTATGGAAGATTGTTAGCAGAGGGCCTAAAGTATACTCAAAGGATGACTTACTAAGAAAAGGCTATTCTAACCCATCGCAAGACAACTATTTAGTTATTCAAATAGAGCCTGTTACTGACACTGAATTTGAAAATGTAAGCTGGGATTTCAGAAAACTTTCAAAATATTCGACTGGCAGAGTATCCGCATTTCCGTTTACAACAAGTCTGACAGAACTAATGAAAAATAAAATCAGATAACATGCCTAATCTTGACAGCCACACACATTGCCAATCCACTCAAGCCAACACGCTAACCCAAGCTTGGCAAAGAGTGTGTCTGAACCACCGCTCGACAGAACCGAGAGAAAATCGAGATAGAGCAGAAGAACCACGATGCCCTAACATCACCTATACGCAAGCAGGGGTTTCGTGCTTCGTAAGACAGGAAAGTGGTAGATTTAAAGTTCAGTTCTTCGTAAGAAGTTCAGTGGTTAAAATCCCTGCCTGCGTATAGCTGAGAACCGTCAGGCTGTGAAAAAACTCCACTTTTCCATTTCAAATTAACCCAACTTGGCCAATTAGGTGTTCAAAAATGTTTTTTTGACTTTTTTTTGACTTTTTTTCGACCATAAAATTTCCTAACTGATTGATTATCA
>JAWXBT010000034.1:0-3430 GCA_034440315.1 bacterium | reverse complement strand
GGCCCTTAAAGTAATAAACCTTATATTGGAATTTTCTTTCCTTTCTTTATATACTAGGTCCCATATACATCACGTCTTTATCTTGGAGTTGAAATGGTTTCTAGGACGAACCTAAAAAGTACTGATCCAGAAATATACGGTGCCTTGCGGCAAGAAACCGAAAGACAGGAATCTTCTCTTGAGATGATTCCTTCTGAGAATTTTGTTAGCGAAGCCGTTCTTGAGGCTATTGGTTCTACCGCAACAAATAAATATGCCGAAGGACTTCCTGGTAAAAGGTACTATGGAGGGTGTCATTGCGTTGATGAGATGGAGGAAATTGCTATCTCCCGAGCTAAAAAACTTTTTGGTTGTGAATTTGTAAATGTGCAACCACACTCTGGTGCTCAGGCTAATCAGGCTGTCTATGAAGCAGTCTGTCAAAAAGGCGATACTGTCATGGGCATGCGGCTCGATATGGGAGGTCATCTTACCCATGGAAGTCCAGTAAACTTTTCTGGGAAAAATTATAAAATTGTTGCTTACGGTGTTACCAAAGATACTCATCTTATAGATCCTGATGAAGTAAGAAAATTAGCTCTCGAGCATAAACCAAAGTTGATAATTTGTGGTGCATCGGCCTACAGCCGCAAAATTGATTTTGATATGTTTAGAAAAGTAGCTGATGAAGTTGGTGCTATCTTGATGGCGGATATTGCTCATTATGCCGGACTTATTGCTGGAGGAGTTTATCCTAGCCCCATAAATAGTTGTGATATTGTTACTACTACAACCCACAAGACCTTGAGAGGTCCGCGATCTGGCATGATCATGGCGAAAGAAAAATATGGAAAAGCCCTTAATAAAGCTGTTTTTCCTGGACTTCAAGGTGGTCCGCATATGCATACTATTGCTGCTAAAGCTGTTTCTTTTAGAGAAGCCTTGCAACCGGAATTTAAAAAATATGCTCAAGCTGTTGTAGATAATGCTCGTGCTTTAAGTGATGAACTTAAAAAGATTGGTTTATCAATTATCTCTGGTGGAACTGATTCTCACGTAATGCTTGTTGATTTAAGACCAGCTGAAGTCTCTGGAAAAGAGGCCGAAGGTTGGCTCGACTCAGTTGGTATTACTGTAAACAAAAATGGAATTCCATACGATCCACAGCCTCCCATGGTAACAAGTGGTATTCGTTTAGGAACGCCCGCCCTTACTACAAGAGGTATGAACACTAGTGATATGAAAAAAATTGCTGGCTGGATTAAAGAAACTTTAGCCGCTAGAGGTAATGAAGAAAAATTAGCTTTAATTCGAGATGGCATTAAGGAAACTTGTAAGAAATATCCTCTTTATCTACATAGGTTAGTTTAAAAAATATGCGCTGTGCAAAATGCGGATGTGAACGCTCAAATGTAATTGATTCAAGAAGCACCCCTGAAATTATCAGACGGAGAAGGGTGTGTTCACAATGCGATTACAGATTCACGACGTATGAAAAGATCGAGGAAATTATTCCTTTGATTATCAAAAAAGATGGACGACGCGAACCTTTTGATAGAAATAAAGTTAGAGCAGGAATGATTCGCGCATGTGAGAAACGCCCAGTTAGTGTCGAGATAATCGATAAATTTCTTGATGAAATAGAGATTAAAATCATTGAAATGGAAAAGAAAGAGATCTCAAGCTTAGTTATTGGAGAGCTTGTAATGAATGCTCTTCGAGAGATCGATCAAGTTGCGTATGTTAGGTTCGCTTCTGTATATCGAGAGTTCTCAGACGTGAGTCAGTTTATGGAGACTCTGCAAGGGCTTCTTGAGAGCAAAGAGGGAGTGGATATAATTACTAAGACTTCTCATCACTGATGACAAACTCAGAACCGCTACCACTTTCACCCTTAGAAGAAGTAATAGCCGATTATTCTCAAGGCAAAATGGTTATTATCGTGGATGATGATAATCGTGAAAATGAAGGTGATTTAGCAATTGCTACAGAACATGTGACTGCGGAGATTGTGGCCTTTATGCAAGATAAGGGGCGTGGTCTTGTTTGTATAAGTATTGATAAAGATGTTGCCGATCGGCTCAAATTATCTCCCCAGGTAGAAAATAATAATTCAAGATACGGAACACCATTTACTGCCTCTGTTGATCACCAATCTGTTTGTCATTCTGGAATGAGTGCCTCTTCGAGAGCAGTCACAATGAGGGAAATGATCTCAGACAAAGCCCAATTTTCAGATTTTGTGGCACCAGGTCATGTTTTTCCTTTGGTTGCAAATCCTTCAGGTGTTTTGGGTAGAAGAGGACAGACGGAAGGATCTTTGGACTTAGCGCGACTTTCTGGGCTTAAGCCATCAGGTGTTATTTGTGAGATTTTAAACTCGGATGGCACGATGGCAAGGGGCGAAGAGCTTATTCAATTTGCTCAAGAACATAATCTTAAAATAACTTCTATTGATGAAATCGCTAAGCATATTGTTGCAAATGAAATCATTGTTAAGGAAGTGACTAGAAAAACGTTGCAAACTGATTATGGTGAATTTTTGGTTTCCGTATTTGAAAATCATGTTGATGGTAAAGAGCATTTGGCACTTACTTACGGAATTCAAAATAGTGAGGACAAGGTGCCGATAGTACGAATTCATTCTGAATGTCTTACTGGAGATGTTTTTGGTAGTAGGCGTTGCGATTGCGGACTTCAACTTTCAAATGCAATGGAAGAAATTGTAAAGTATGGAACTGGAGCTCTTCTTTATCTAAGACAAGAAGGTCGAGGTATAGGTCTTGCGAATAAGCTTAGAGCATACGAACTTCAGGATCGGGGACGTGATACAGTTGAGGCAAATATTGAACTCGGATTTGAAGCTGATGCTAGGGATTTTGCCGTAGCGGCTAAGATGCTTGATGTTCTGAATTTACGAAAAATTAGACTCCTAACCAATAACCCGATCAAACTTGAAACACTTAGAAGGTTGGGAATTGAGGTTGTGGAGAGAGTTTCGTTTGTAACTCCAGAGGATGAATATAGCCGCCAGTATTTAGAGACCAAACGAAGTAAGCTCGGTCATTTAATATAACTAGAAAGATCAGATGGATAGAATAGTTATAGGTTGAAGCCTGGGAGAAGAAGAAAAACGAGCAGGGCTACTTTTTATCTTTAAAGGAGCGGGGCTACTTTTTAAGACAGAACTCTAGTAGTAAGTGAAACCCTTATTTTAGTTAAGAGCTCTAGCCCTTCATATCCCTATCCACTAGACTGGCCGACCCGCACACGTAAAAGAAGCTCTTATTTGTGTTCTTACAGGAGCGGGGCTACTCCCACTTTGAAAAATTGGGGGTAGGTAACGTAAAGCATGATTGATATCATAACTTTTAGTAAGTAGATCTGAAGCAGTTTGGGATGTATTGAATAAGAATATTGTTCAATCATTTTAATCTCAAAAGCTCCCATC
>JAWXBT010000033.1:0-6239 GCA_034440315.1 bacterium | reverse complement strand
TCTCCTGGATTATCAATGGTTTCTGAAGAGATCTTAATACAGAACGTAAGTTTTGATTTAGAAGTAAATGACTCAGGATCGGATAGTTTAAGATTTGCAAATTTTTGAAGATCAATTTTTGCCTTTGCGGAAAAGGTAAGGGCAATAATGTCAGCCGAAGCTTCGATTCTAACCACACCGCATAGTTTAAGTAGGGCTCTTAGTCGCATTAATTCAATTAAATTTGAAACTGATTTAGGCATATGGCCAAATCGGTCTTCAATCTCATAGTAAAGATCTAAAGAAGATTGATTGTTATCGAGATCTGCAAGTCGTTGATATAAAATTAATCGTTCAGAGATATCTGGAATATAATTTGCTGGAATATAGGCATCAACAGAAATTCTAAGTTCTGGATCGATGGTTTCAGCTAATTCTAATTCCTCACCTCTTAAGTTTAAAATGGCTTCTTTAAGAATTCGGTTATAGAGATCTAGGCCGACTGTTTGTACATTGCCAGATTGGTCCTTGCCCAAAAGATTTCCAGCGCCACGAATTTCAAGATCTCTTGCTGCTAGATTAAAACCAAGTCCGAGATCATCTAGTGATTGTAAGACTTGAAGGCGTTTTCTGGCATCATCACCAAGTTTTTTAAATTCTGGTACTAAAAGATAAGCGTAGGCTTGTTTATTACTTCGACCGACTCTTCCTCGCAGCTGATAAAGTTGAGCTAAGCCTAATTGATCCGCCCTAGTTAAAATAATAGTATTGGCATTCGGAATATCGAGACCCGATTCAATAATAGTAGTGCAAACTAAGACATCGATATCTTGCTTTACAAACCTAAGCATCTTTTTTTCAAGTTCAGCGTTTTTCATTTGTCCATGTGCAAAATCGAAACGTGCTTCAGGAATTAACTCTGCGAACTGCTTTGTTACAGTTTGGATGTTTTGAACTTTGTTATGTAAAATAAAGCACTGTCCCTTTCTTTGAATCTCTCTAAGTACTGCATCTCGAATTGTATGCTCGTCATATGTTGCAGCATAAGTTCGAATAACACGACGATCGTGCGGTGGGGTGGTGATAATACTTATCTCCCGAATTCCTAAGAGGGCCATATGTAATGTACGAGGAATTGGAGTAGCGGTTAAAGTTAATACATCAACATTCTTTTTTAACTGTTTCAGTCTTTCTTTATGTTTAACTCCAAAGCGATGTTCTTCATCGATAATTAATAGACCAAGATCTTTAATTTCTACATTAGCCTGTAGTAATTTATGAGTGCCAATTACAATATCTATATCGCCACTAGCTAGGCCAGCAAGTGTAAGCTCATTATCTTTAGATTTATAAAATCTACTAAAGGCACCAACTTTTACGGGATACTCAAGGAATCGTTTACGAAAAACTTCATAATGTTGCTCAGCTAAAATTGTCGTAGGGACTAAAACCGCAACTTGTCGACCATGTTGTACACATTTATAAGCTGCCCTTAATGCTACTTCTGTTTTACCAAAGCCTGCATCTCCACATACTAATCGATCCATTGGTTGCTCACTAGCCATATCGGCCAGTGTTTCCTGAATGGCTCGTAACTGATCCGGTGTTTCTTCATAGGCAAAACCATCTTCGAATCTCTCATCTTCTGCACCGTAGGGCTCAAACCTCCAGCCCCGAAGAGTTTTGCGAGTTGCGTAGAGTTTGATTAGTTCACCAGCAAGTGAAACTAATGCCTGTTTAACTTTAGCTTTTTTAGAGGCCCATTTTTGGGATCCAAGTTTATCTAAAACTGGTTTTTGACCTTCCTTGGAAACAAATTTTTGAATTTTACCGATATTTTCAACTGGTAAGAATAACTTAGTACCACCTGCATATTCAATATGCAGAAAATCGCGACCCATCCGATCGACAACTTTATGAACTAAGCCATGATAAAGACCTACTCCATAATCGATATGTACTATGAAGTCTTCATCTTTAAGTTGTGCAAGAGCACTTAGGAATTTTTTTACTGATTTTGTTTTTGAAGCAACTCTAGCGTAGGACTTATCTGCAAAAAGTTCGACTTCTGATATAAAAACAATTTTTTGATCTGGAAGTTGAAAGCCTTCATCAAGTCTTCCCTTTAAGACAACTATATTAGGAGATTCAGGGTTTTTTGCCCAAATCACTCCAGGATTTTTTGAGTTGATTGAGATTACATCATTGTCTAAAAGTATTCTTTCAAGCCTCTTGGCTCTGGAATCTGAACCAACAACAAAAGCTACTTTTATTCCTTCTTTTTGCCAGCTATCGATTTTTTGAATTAAATGCTCAAAAGCTTTACCGCTACCTGCTTTAGATTTTAGTTTTGTCGAAAGATCTAGATTTGTTAGACTAGTGACTCTAATTGGTTCTATCGAGTCTTGATTAGCCGAAATAGCAGAAACTCTATCAAATATTACTTGATCATAAATTTTAAGTCGCTCATTAGTTTGAGCTTGGCTTAAGTAAAGAGAATCAATATTTGGGATGAAACGGTGCTCCAAAGCAAGACGATTGTATCTTTCAGAAATGATCTCTTGGAATCTATCATGAGCATTTGAGACTGAGATCTCATCAAGTACAACTGCCCTAGAGTTTGTTGGTAAATAATCAAAAAGAGTTTTGGCAGAGGAGTAAACTACTCCTAAAAATTGTTCGATGCCGGGCAGGGCAATTCTTTCTTTAATTGCGCTGAGAAATTTTTCACTTTCACTAGGTGGAACTTCTAGGTTTTTTGCTAGATTTCTTAAACGATCAAGGTAGGATTCTAAGTTACTTTCCTGAGTATCTGGTACGATATAGCCGCTAAATTCTCTAATCGGTATTACCTGAGCGGAGTCTAGATCTTCAATAGATCTTTGAGTTTCAGGATCGAAAAATCGAATACTATCAATTGCATTGGCAAAAAATTCAATTCTTAAAGGACTATTATAGTTAGGAGAAAAGACATCAATAACATTACCCCTAATTGAAACATCACCAACTTCTTCAACTAAGGAAACAGATTTAAATCCTGCATTTAGACAAGTTTCCATTAAGACTTGTCGATCGATTTGTAATCTTTTTTTAATTTTAATACTGAGGGCTTTTAGTGTTTCAGCTGATATTACTTTTTGAATTAAAGCATCAGAGGAAGTAATAATTATTCCAGATTTATTTTCAAGTAAAAACCAAAGTGTTTTGATTCTCTCAGAAAGAATTTCAGTACTTGGTGATACCGTTTCAAAAGGTAATGTATCCCAAGGCAGAAATTGATAAATAGAAACTTGATTTCCTAAAAAGAATTCTAATTCACTCGCGACTTTTGAGATTTCTTTGGAATCTTCGCAAATAATTAAGCTAACTCGATCACTCGAGTGTGAATTGGCTACCAACCATGATCTAGCTGAGCCTGAAGTACCTATGTAGCGTTTAATTTCGGACACTTTGATTTATGGACTAACAAGAAAGATTTTTCAGCACAAAGAACACAGAGTTCGCAGAGAAAAATTCATCTCTTTGAACTCGGTGCTGAATCATATTTTCGAACATTTTAAGAGATAAACCAAATTCTAGATTTGTTCGTACCTAGAGAATAAAAATAAAAACGTATCTTGTTGTTATAATTGTAGATTTCAGCAGACCAAAAAGGTATCTAATAACTTTTTGCTTTGTTAACTTCTCTAAGCATTCTGCCGATTTAGATAGAGTAATGGAAATATCGTAAGTCCAAAAAGAACTTTCCTAAAGAAAATCTTTTTTTTGGACTTAAGATCACCCGGAGGGATGATAAATAGTTATCCCAACTAAAGGTATTAAGTAAACCGAAGGTTTTCAACAGAAAAGTATTCGGGAATTACTTGTTGGGATAAACAGAAAAGTATTCGGGAATTACTTGTTGGGATAACTATACTTTATCTGTTTTCGCGACAACTCATTATCAAATCTTTATGGATATCTCAGAACTTTTAACTTTTGCATACAATCAAGAAGCTTCAGATCTACATATCAGTGCGGGCGAGCAACCAATGGTTCGAGTTGATGGGGATGTAAAAAGAGTAAAACTTCCAACCCTAAGTCCCGAAGAAGCTCATTCAATGATCTATGATATCATGGGAGATACTCAAAGAAAAACATTTGAAGAATATAGCGAAGCTGACTTTTCCATAGATCTAGGAGAAAAGGCGAGATTTCGAGTTAACGTATTTAAACAACGCCGTGGCTTAGCTGCCGTATTTAGATTAATTCCCACAAAAGTTCTGTCTCTTGCTGAACTTGGAATGCCACCAATATTTGAGAAACTTACACAACTTCACAAAGGATTAATTGTTGTAACTGGCCCAACAGGATCAGGAAAATCGACTACTTTAGCTGGAATGATAAATCACATTAATGAAAAAGATGAATGCCATATTCTTACAATCGAAGATCCGATTGAATTCGTACATCAATCTAAAAAATGTTTGATTAATCAACGTGAAGTTGGACCAAATACAAAAAGTTTTGCCAATGCATTAAGATCTGCCCTTAGGGAAGATCCAGATATTATTCTGGTAGGCGAAATGAGAGATCTTGATACGATTCAACTTGCATTAACAGCCGCTGAAACGGGACATCTTGTTTTCGCAACGCTTCATACTTCCAGTGCTCCTAAAACTGTTGATCGAATTATTGACGTATTCCCGGCAAATCAACAGGAGCAAGTTAGGGTTATGTTAGCTGAATCACTTCAAGCGGTAGTTGCTCAAACATTATGTAAAAAACCAAATGGTGGACGTTGTGCTGCGGTTGAGATTTTAATTGGCACTCCAGCTGTAAGAAACTTGATTCGAGAAGGAAAAATTCATCAGTTGCCAAGTGTTATGCAAACTGGACAAAGTTTTGGTATGCAAACTTTAGATATGCATCTTCAAGATCTTGTGGGTCATGGAGTCATAACACCTGAAACAGCCAAATCTGTAGCAAATGATAAAAATCTTTTTAAGGTTTTTGACGAAAACGAAGAATAGGGGAGGGGAAATATGGAGATATCCCGTGAAGTACAATCACTTTTACAAGTGATGCTAGATTTAGATGCCTCAGATATTTATATCACTGCTGGAACTGAACCAATGTACCGTATTGATGGTGATGTTCGTCCCGTTGGTGGTTATCGACTGACTCAAGAAGATACACAAAGAATAGCTCATAGCATAATGTCGGAAAATGAGTGGAATGAATTTATAAAAGTGCATGAACAGAATCTGGCACTCTTTGATGATTCTTTGGGCCGTTTTCGAATAAATATAATGCGACAAAAAGGCTCTGTTGCTTTGGTAATAAGGCAAATTAAAACTAGAATTCCAACTATTGAAGATCTTAATTTACCGGACATACTTAAAAAAGTATCCTTAATGAAGCGTGGATTAGTATTAATGGTTGGAGCCACGGGTTGCGGAAAATCATCAACCTTAGCCTCAATGGTAAATTATAGAAATGAGCGCGAATGCGGACATATTATTACAGTTGAAGATCCAATTGAATTTGTACACGAACATAATAAATCAATCATCACTCAACGCGAGATTGGGCTTGATACTAATGATTACTACAGTGCTCTTAAAAATGCTCTTCGTCAGGCACCTGATGTCGTTGTAATCGGAGAAATTAGAGATCTTGAAACAATGGATGCAGCTATCACTTTTGCTGAAACAGGACATCTTTGTTTTGCAACCATTCATAGTAATAACGCAAATCAAGCTATGGAAAGAGTCATGAATTTCTTTCCGCCAATACGACATAAGCAAATATATTTGCAATTAAGTCTCAACATGGCTGGTATTATAAGCCAACGATTAATTAAAAAAACTGATGGACAAGGACGAGTTCCAGCAGTAGAGGTTCTTTTGGCAAGTCCTCGCGTTAGAGATTTAATATACAAAGGCGAAATTGCAGAGCTAAAAAGTGTGATGGAAGTAAGTACTACGTTAGGCATGCAAACATTCGATCAATCGCTACTTAATTTATATTCAGCCGGAAAAATTTCTTATGATGATGCAATTAAGAATGCCGATAGTGCAAATAATCTTAGATTGAAAATTAAACTCTCTGAAGATGGTCAAGAAATTGGTAATATCTCGGCAAAAGACGAAACCGCACTTTTACAAATTCAAGAAGAAGATGAGATTTTTCAAAGTTCAGAAAAGTCTATGCCAAGTATCAGAATAAGGTAGAGTAATACTCAGGATAAAGAAGTTTAAAATGAGAGAAAGCTTTTC
>JAWXBT010000032.1:0-2873 GCA_034440315.1 bacterium | reverse complement strand
TTTGTTGTATTGGTCTACATCAGCTTTGTTTCTATCATTTTGACGTTTAGCATCGAAAGCCTTTATTATTTTATCGTAGTTTTCCTTGATCAGATAAAAGCACTTGAATAACTCATCATGTCTTTTGAGATTTCATTGTATTGCGTCCCTATTTGATCCAAATAAACACCAGCATCATTGGTATCCTGTCCATTCGAAATAACTGATGTAAACAGCAACATCAATGATAAAATTTGAGAAAGTCGCACAATTATTTTTATTTAGGTAACGAAAGATAATCAAGTAGAATAGCAAATGCCTCTTCGATATATGGGCTTCGCTGAATTTTATCCAGCACGTCCTGCCGGACTTCTTTGCGATGGTTGTCAATCAGCATTAATGTATTATCGAACTGGGGAATCTGAACTTTGTATAGACTATTGGCCGATCCTGTTTCGAGTTTCTGTATTACTCTGTTCAAATCTTTAATGTATTCTGCAAAGTCAGCAAGGGATAACGGAACTGGTTCTGAAAATAAAGCCTGACCTTTGACGATGTGATCAAAATTTTGAGAACTAATTGTCCGCTCCTTACTTTTTGTTTTCAACGTTTCTAAAGATAAGGATGGCAAAGGAGTGTAGTAAACTTTTTTATTAGTTGAATCTGCGGCAATTGAATTTGAAAAACTTATTTCACGTTCAAAATACGACTCGTAAAAATCGGGCAATTGAATATCCGGAGTAACACCCTTGCGCTGCAGGCTTTTTCCAGTTACTCGATAAATCCGATCGTTGGTAACTTTGATAAAGCCTATTGCATTTGATTTGCTGTCTATTGGCATAATAATCTGTCCGGTTGCTTTGCCATAAGTCTTGCTGCCAACAATAATTGACCTGTTTAAATCCTGTAACACCGCACTAACCAATTCAGAAGCCGAAGCACTAAATCCATTTACCAAAATTACCAGCGCACCGTCATAGATAGTGCCTCGGTTTAGGTCTTTAAGGGTTACTACGGGCTGCCCTGTTTCCTGTATTAAGGCAAGTGGGCCGACATCAATAAAAATTCCAGCCAATGCCAATGCTTCCTGAAGTGATCCTCCGCCATTAAAACGAAGATCGAGAATAAGACCCTCAATTTTCTCGCGCTTAAGTTTAATCAACTCGCGAGCTACATCATCGGCACACCCTTTGGAAGTTGCATCTTCAAATTCTGTATAGAAACCAGGGAGTTCGATGTATCCAATAGTTTTTTTACCCTTTAGCAGGAAGCTTTGAATCATGTTTTCGTCACGATCAATTTTGTTTTTAACTAACTGAACAGATTTGATTTGACCATTTGCTTTTTTGAGATTTAGAACCACTTGTGTATGTTCGACCGATGCGAGGTCGTCTTCCAGTTCCTCTATTGAATATTCTATTATATCAATAGGGGGCTTCGTTCCCCACTGCACACCTAGCACTTTATCATCCTGATTTATTTCGGAACTTGTCCAAGCCGCACCACCAGGTGTTAATCGTGAGATTGCAATTTGACCCCGAGGATCTTCCTTTAATGAAAAACCAAAAGATAGTTCATTTACTGATAGAGCTGAATTGAATTCTTCATGTTGCGAAGGTGTGAAATATTCTGAATGTGGATCGAAAGAATGTGCGATGGCTTTCAAGAAAATTGTTTCTACTGATTTGTGAAAACCTGAAGCCGGATTGAGAAGACGATTGATTGTTCCGGCTTCTTTTTTTTGAATGGCAACCCTGGCCGATGCTTCAAGTTTTTTAAACTCGATTTCTGATAACTTAGAAAGTTCCTCATCTGTATTGAGCAACATCCAATAGAGAACTTGTAGTTTGAGACTGATTTTCCAACCCTTATCAAAAGCAGCTTGGTCTGAAAGAAGTGAGTTGCTTTTATTTTGAATAACCGATGCTGACCCTTTAACCGAATAATTTAAGGGAAGTTTAAGATAGGCTTCAATTTTTTGACTTGCTTCCGTTAACTTGAACTTATACAGGTGCTCGACTTTGTCAACAAACGCGCAATTGGTTCCTTGAACAAGTTCGTCTAACTTGGTTCTGTCAGAATTGAGTTGGGCTAAATCTTGCAAAGAAAAAAATCTTCTTCCGGGATCAAGTAAGTAAAAAAATTCATCATAAACCTGCTCTGACCAAACGTCATTAATCTGCGGTGGCTGAAGATGATAGTTGTTGAAAACCTGAATAAGTTGACTAGATTTTTTGCAAATAGATACTTCAGGCTGGCCAATACACAAACTAATGGGTAGAACCATAAGAGAAGCAAGCATAAGGCTTTTGCAGTGCATCAGGCAACCATTCAGACACAATAAAGATTGTGAATTATTGAATTGGATACCAGCACGAGGTAAAATATTTCTTGAATTTTTAGGCTTCCCGCTGATCAGATCCCTTTAAAAAAGAGATGTCCTACATTTTGGAAATGTAGGACATCTGATACTGAAAGATAGAAATCTTCTTTAAACCTCCTCCAATACCGTGGTATGCGCAGCTTGCGCTAATTCAATCTCTTCACCATCTTTATTCAAGAAGTGAAATTCAGTTATACCCAGTGAACTATCTTTTACAAGATTGATCCACTTTTTGTATTTGAAGAAAAACTTAACACGCTTAGAGATTATCCCTTTAGTATAGTAGGCGAACAAGAATGGATGTAACGCAAGTACAAGATTGCTCTCGTTCTGTTTTACAAACAAATGCTCCAGATGTTGCTCAATCAAATCGGTGATTAAAATGCTTGCCATAATTGTGCCGCTACCATTGCAAGTAGGACAAACTTCTTTGGTGGCAATATTCATTTGCGGGCGCACGCGCTCGCGGGTAATCTGCATCAATCCAAACTTAGAAAGCGGAAGTACTGTG
>JAWXBT010000031.1:0-3152 GCA_034440315.1 bacterium | reverse complement strand
CCATCGCACAACTGCCCGAAGGCTTTATCTCAAAAGATTTATATGATGCGGTAAAAGGGAAATATAGTTACGGAAAACTGCGGGCGGTGATAGCTCATGTTAAAAGAAACTAGTTCACAAAATTTTATTTCTTAATCTAAAAATAAACAGTATGGAATATAGATTGGTATATCAACTTTTCCCTCGTTCATTTGGAATTACCGAAGAAATCAGACTAGTAATTGCTTTGAAAAAAACTATGAGAAAATTAAATCTCCAAAAAATAGTTTGAGTAGCGATGGAGTTTTGAAAGTTATTTCAAATGACTTGAAAGAGTTAAAATTTAAAGTTGAAGGAAGCAAAGCAAGTGTTGATAAAATCAAAATCCCAGTTCTCTTTAGCATCAACAACAAGATTGATAAATTTTTTGATGCGGATGCTTTTAGCGAGGACGGAACTATTGTTATTGAAGTAGAAGTAGGAAGAGGATTTAGAAACAATCAATTCTTGAAAGATATTTTTCAAGCCGGCATGATGCCGAATGTTGAATATTTAGTCATTGCTGTAAGAAATTCTTATCAAAATACAGATGACTTCAAATCCATTTTTCAATTTCTTGAAACACTTTATATTAGTGGAAGATTACAACTTACATTGAAAGGAATAGTTTTGATAGGTTACTGATTTTGCATTAGAGGGGAATGGAGCATTTGCTTGCCCCACATTCCCTCGCGAAACCAAAGGAAGCAAAAGAGCCAACAGTCTTTACCAAAAAAAAATTTATAACATTGAAAACGATTCTACGTTTGAATTAGCGGCAAGAATTGGTAATTCCCTATAAATTTCTATTTTTAGTCTAAATTGCGAGCTTCTTAAGAATGACACTTCCTGTAGAAATATCTCCCAATCCCTTAGTTACATCGACAATTGAGTTGAGATTTACTTCCCAAATTCCTTCAAACAGCTTATTTCCAGCAGTTTACAAGGCGTTTTTGGACGACCTACCTAATTTTGAGCTTAGTAATTTACCGCCCGAAATCAAGGTTAATAATCCTCTCCTTAATTATGCTCCAGATTATGTTCTGAGTAATGAGAACTTCAAATTGTCTTTCAGTAATAGTGTCCTAACATTTGAGCACGTTTCTGAGTACCAATTCTGGAAAAACTATTTCCCTTTTGTTTCCAAGTGTTTCCAAACTTTTTTCAAGATCGTAAATACTGAATTTATTGAACGGGTTGGAGTTAGATATGCAAGCGTTTTAGATAAAACCGAAAGCGCTAGTCAAGTCTTAATTTCTGTGCCAAGTTTAGAACTTGCAAATTATGATCAGAAATTTGAGCATTACAGAACCACAATAAAACTCGATAACGTAAGTATTCTCCTTCAAATTTTTGATAATGCTAAAGCTGTAAAAAAGAACCAAGCAATTTCAGGGGTTTATATTGATATTGATGCATCATTCAATGATAAATTAGCACCTAATGAAGATGTGCTGAAAATGATTGATCGCCTACACGATGAACAGAAAAAACTTTTTTTTAGCTTGCTAAGACCAGAGTACATTAACACATTGAATCCTAAATATTAATTATGCCAGTTGTTGCCGACTTACCACCAATGACACAATCATATAAGCCTTTCACCAAGGCGGCTATTGAGTATGTTTCTCCTCTTGACTCATTTCGCAATTTGACGATGAGAAATAGTGAATACATGGAGGTTATTATGCTTAGTTTATCTGCAATTCAAAACACAAAAAAGAAGGAATCCTCAATTGAAAAAAAGATGTCCGATATGACATTTTTGGGTAATTGGAATATTGCTAACCAAGAGAATAAACTATCTTCGGTTGAGGTTAATAGCATGAGCATGCTTATTGGTTCTTATAAGAAAGAAATTAATAGACTTAAGGGTAAAGTTCCAACTCAAATAGAGGCAACTGGACATATCTTTTCTCATGTCAGCAGAAAACTTTATAAGCTTCCCTTCCAAAATTGTGCAGTTGAGGTTAACTCAAGCGATACGATGAAATTTACCCTTTCGTTCGCTAATGAGAAACTTCTTATGTTGACGAAGCACATTAACCCAGAAAAAATAGGTCTTGCAAAAGATCAGATTATGTATTCCTTTTTTATTAATCGTAAACTGATTGCATCTGATGTTGCGAATCTTGAAGTATTTACCAAGAATTTTAAAGGATACATATCTATATAATTACTACAGATGGATTGGTAAATGTGATTTCCCTGTATCGATTCTTCCAAAGTTTCATTATGTATCCCTAGTTGACATTCAATTATTATTGAATGGTCAAACTGTCTACATTATAAGACGATCAGATAAGTCATTCAACGACACATTCAATGATTTGGGAAAACTTAGAGAAGATGCGCTGACCCCAAAAGAAATACCATTTCTATCTTTAAATATGCTTGGAGGTTTGTTTAAGCCAGAGCATACAAAACTAAAAGTGTTGAATAGCGGAATGAATCGTTGGAAGAACAATGACTTCATTTCAATTATTGACTTTCTTAATGACTTCACCAAAGTGAACAATTATTGCATTGTCTACATAGAAGCGAATGGAATTGATGGACAAGGCGTTCCATATTCACAAACCTCTACAAAAGATTTAAAGAGAGAGATAGACCTATTTTTTAAGCACCTTGACAAACCAGTTATCTTAGAGAATAAGTATAAATTGGAAGGAGAAACAAAACTCATCCACGATCCAATTAACCTAAACTATTGGCATTTAGAGTTGAATCTTCTTGATTACAAAAAGGAGCCAATCAGATATAAGAGTAGTAAGTATATTGAGGAGTTTTGTAAAAAAGTTATCTCCGACATAGTTTGCGCAAACTCGCATTCAAGTTTGACAGAGATTCCTCAGATTCCCAAAAACGTTTACAAAACTTCTCTTTTTATCTAATCGCATACAAAGCATAATAGTGCTCAGATTCTCCAAAGCTGCACTACCAAAAAAAAGGTTACACAATGCGGGGGTTCAGCGAAGATATTAAAAGTATTTTCTTAATTTTCTATGTCAAGTATTATCTCTCGCCTCGGGGCCGATGCTAGAAATCAAGCAGAAGATTACAACTTCCATTGAAAGGAATGGTTTTAACAGCTTACTGATTTTGCATTAGGGATAGTAGCGGAAATCCTTTTT
>JAWXBT010000030.1:0-9414 GCA_034440315.1 bacterium | reverse complement strand
GATCAGTATAGTCAGTGTTGGTGCAGAACGGCATTCAACAATTTTTTCAAAAAGTGCAAAGATTATCAAAAGCTTTATGGAGTAATTGTGACTGCTGTGGCTCAAAAAAACGATCTTGAACCAATAAAGATTCTTATTGTTGATGATGAGAAAAGCATCAGAAAAACTCTTGAAGGAGTCTTTAGAGACGAGGGCTATGTCACTGAGTGCGCTGATAATGCGGCAGCCGCATTTGAGTATCTTAAAAATAATAATCCATCTTTAGTTCTCTTAGATATTTGGATGCCAGGTATGGATGGCCTTGAAAGCTTGGAACGCATTAAGGCTCTTTATCCTGAAATGCCAGTAATTATGATCTCAGGACATGCTACGATAGCAACCGCCATGCGTTCAACTAAATTGGGAGCCTCTGATTTTATTGAAAAACCTCTCGATCTAGAAGTCTTATTAAAGTCAGTGAAGCGAAGTTTGAAACTTGATATTATTGACACACCAAAAAATATTGGTGAAGTAACTCTCTCGCCACAACGGGAACAGTTCGGTGAAAAACGGTATCACGATCAATTAAATAAGATTGCTTTTGATAATGTTGTTATGAAGGGTGGATCCGTTTCACAAAAAACTCTTAAAAATAGTGCAATTCTATACGGACAGGGTCTACATAGCGGAAAGAAAAGTGGATTAATTTTGGAACCATTGCCAATAAACAGTGGGATTCATTTTGCCGAAGTATCTGAAAGGTCCGTTGTACCGGCACATGTTGATTTTGTTGATTCTACTGGATATGCCACAACTGTAAGGTTTGGTAATTCAGAAGCTGGTACGATTGAGCACTTGATGTCAGCTCTTCATGCGTATGGAATTTCAAACTTACTTATAAAATGTAATGGAGAAGTTCCAGTAATGGATGGCTCGGCTTTGGATTTTTGTAACTTGATAGAAGATGTTGGAATAGAAGAGCAGAACGAACCTTGGTATGAAATTGCCATTGATAAGACCTATAAAATTGGCACTGGTAAAGAAGAAATAACAATTGAACCTGCCGATGATTTCACAATTAGTTATCTTCTTGAATATCCTGATCCAGTTGGTCGACAGGAATTTAGTTTTACTCTAAATGACGTTGAAAGTTATAAGTCTGAAATTGCTTCAGCTAGAACATTTGGCTTTGTAAAAGATATCGGCTGGCTACAAAAGCAAGGTTTAGCACTTGGTGGTAGATTTGATAACTTTGTTCTCTTTGGAGAAGAGGGTGCCATTAATTGCGCTTTAAGATTTTCTAACGAGCCAGTGCGTCATAAAATTTTAGATGCCATTGGAGATCTCTTTCTGTTAGGTAGAAAGATCCGAGGTAAGGTGACTGCAAAAATGACTGGTCACTCAGATAATGTGGCTATTTTAAAGCAAATCCGAGCCCAGTTAACTATGATCGCTTCAAAATCAATCTAGTTACAAAGCTTATTATAAGTATTCCTAAGACTGTTAGTGAAATTAATGTTAGATAAGATTTTGAGTCTTCAATCTTTTCACTTTTTGAAAATGTAAATCGATCAATAATTATATTAAATTCATTTTTTCTTCCTGAGAATTTATCTGCCAAGTCTTTGTATGTTAGGATCAATTGAGCATTCGGAGTCTCAATTCTTGTGACAATGGCTCTATAGCTAATACCGGCAAGAGTGTATCTTATTTCTACCGACGGAACTTCTACAGAATCAATTTTTAAACTTTCAGTTCTTTCTATCTCAACATCAGGAATGCCCACATTATTATAATCTTCTTTAACGACTTTGTCCCAAGCAGAGTTTTTTTGGATAGAATTATAGTTTCCAAGCACGATGTTAAATTCTGGAAAATCGACATTATTTGCCCTGATTAGCAAGGGAATATTTGAACTACCGGAATTGAGTATTTGATACCCATTCGGAACAGTGATTTTAAAATTGAGAAACTTATTTGAAAAAACTTTATTTTCTGCAAATCCAATGCTTATAGGCAAAACGATAAACATGAAAAATGTTAGCATTAAGGCTAACCTCTTGATAAAAGAGCAATAAAAATCGGTATTTGGGGCTATAAGTAACTTAAAGTTGTTCTGTTTGATCATGTTTTCTTCTCTTCCGTTTAAATAAAAAACCATTTTTTGGCTTTAAATTTGTCGATTTGTCATTTTTCTAGTTGATCTCGGACTAAATGATCCATATATTCCCAATTAACCGGTCTCTTAATGACCTTAAGAATCGGCCCTTTTAGCGTGCTTTTAACAATACGCTAAATTTTTTAAGGAGTACTAATGGCAAAGAAAACTGCGATTAAAAAAGTTGCTGCTGCACCAAAGAAAGTAGCAGCTCCTATATTGATGAAAAAGAGCAGGAAAGCTACTACCCCAAAAAACAAGAACAGCTTGAGCTACACTCAATCTGAATTTCTTGAGAATTTGATGGGATTCTGTGGTCTTCCAAAGCGCGCTTCAGCAAGAGAGCTTGCTGGCGATCTTTCAGCTCTTATTATGGAATGTTTAAAGAGAGGATATAAGATCCCTCTCGTAGGACTAGGAAAGCTTTATGTTCGAAAGACCAAAGCAAGAATGGGCCGCAATCCAGCAACTGGAGAGCCGATCCATATTCCATCGAAAAAGAGAATCCGTTTCTCAGCTTCTAAAGCTTTGAAACAGGCTGTTCTTTTCGGATAATCGAATAATTTATTATTTTAATTTGAGGTAATTCTCAAAGAAAAATCTGATAAATTAGATTGATTATAAGGTGTCTGAGAGGGTAACTTCTCAGACACTTTTTTTGTATTTTGGATTCAAGGAGATTTGGCTAGTCTTGTTTGTTGTCTTGCTGTTTTCGACTATAGTTATCCCAACAAGTAATTTCCGAATACTTTTCTGTTGAAAACCTTCGGTTTACTTAATACCTTTAGTTGGGATAACTATTTATCATCCCTCCGGGGGATAGTAACTTTCTAAAGCCTTTTCTTTTCGGCAAAGACTTTTGAAAGTTACTATATATAAACTCGATCTCATATTCATCTGGATGTATAACGGTTACGAATCAAAAGTTTCGCATGATACTGCTACTGAATCAATAAACAGGTAACACTGCGAAATCTTTTGCATTGGATGGTTATATTGCTAATACCTCGCACTTTCCCACAAACAACAAAAAATGTGCTTGCCCGATTGTCGTTTTAGGCGACAATTAACTATAGATCGAGCCAAAATCAAGGAAGATACAAAACCTCATATGACGAAATGGAAAAGCTCCATTTGAAGAATGGTTTGTTCGACTAAAGGATAAGAGTGCTAAAGCTCGAATTATGATCCGAATGGATCGGCTGCGTTTCGGAAATTTTGGAGACTGCCAGAGTGTAGGTGGCGGTATTTTCGAAATAATTATCAGTTCGGCTTAACCACATAACATTCTGCTTACAAGTTCTCGTCATTAACCTTATCATAATCTCGAGTTTTAACTCTACCGACTCTCGACAATACATTTTAAAGGTTTTTTATCATTGCTTATTTCCCTTTAGATCCAAATATTTACCATTATCTTTAAACTCTCTTCAAGGTACTGACGTGATGCGTAGATCTGCACAATGACGCAGGCTTAATGTGCAGGTTTAAGCAAGCTCACTAAGGTCGTCGAATCAATAAAATTTCAGAATAAACGAGTACTTTTTTTTGGGGGGGGAGGGGCGTCTGATCTTATGAATCAATTCCGTAGATCTTCAACACAAATTCTCCGCAATAATCTCAGCAATATCTTTAACCGTCATACTTTCTTCTCGACTAGTTAACTTAACTCCATCTTCCATCATCTGCATGCAAAATGGGCAACCTGTGGCTACCATATCGGCACCAGTTGCGGCGGCCTGATCTGTTCTAAGGGAATTAACTCTTTCTCCAATTTTAAGATCCATCCAAAAATGTCCACCACCAGCACCGCAGCACATGGCCTTATTTTTGCTTTGTTCCATTTCAACAATATTTAGGCTTTTTACTTTACTCAAAGTTTCGCGAGGGGCCTCGTATTCATTGTTGTATCGTCCAAGATAGCAAGGATCATGGAAGGTTACCTTGGATGCAGTACCGTTATCTTTAAGCTTAATTTTACCACTTCCGAGTAGGTCTTTAAGCAATTTTGAATGATGGATAATCTCAGGTTGCTTGCCTTCACCTAAATTTCCAAACTGTGGGTATTCATTTTTAATTGTATTAAAACAATGCGGACAGTTTGCCACTAGGTATTTGAATTTTACTGATTTCAAAGTTTCAATATTTTTCTTGGCTAAAGATTGGAAAAGATTTTCCTCGCCCAATCGTCTTGCCGGATCTCCAGTACAACCTTCGACAGTCCCTAGTATTCCAAAAGATAATCCAGCTTCCTACATAATTGTAACGAGGGAACGAGCGATTTTTTGTTTTCGTTTATCAAAAGCTGAGACGCAGCCTACCCAGTAAAGGTAATCCACCGCCTCGCCAGCCTTTAGAATTGGCACATCCAGTCCTTCGATCCAATTAATTCGATCTTGTGGTGGTCCATATGGATTGCCGCGATTCTCAAGAGCTTTTAAAGCTTTTTGTGCCTCGGTAGGAACTTCACCCTGCATAAGCACCATGTTGCGGCGATTTTCAACAATTTGCTCAACATGGTTTATACCCACTGGGCAGGCCTCAACGCAGGCCATACATGTAGTGCAGGACCAAAAAACGTCCTGACTCATGACTTCTCCAGAAATTCGTTGATCGGCATTTGATCCTAAATTCAAGGCGGATTTCTGAACAAGTTCATTTTTTGCGCGGAATTTTCCATCATTTTGATAGTGGTATCCCTCTTTCAAACTTTCTGAAGAGTTTTTTACAAGACCACTTTTAAAAAGAAGCATGTTTTTAAGAAGGAAATTATCCATGCTTTTTAAAGGAGATGGTAATTTTGAATCACCAAATTTACCATCTGCATGAAGAGAGAGTGCATGATTCCTGGTATCTAAGATCATCCATTTTGGAGAGAGTGGTTTATTAGTGACATATGCTGGGCAAACTTCTTGGCATCTACCGCAACTTGTACAGGAATCTAAATCTAAAAGTTGCTTCCAGGTGTAATCTTTAATTGTACCAAGTCCAATTGCAAATTCTTGACCTGATTCAACCATCTTTTCTATGTCACCTGGAGATTTGAGTGCTCCAGCTACTCGACCACTTCTTCTAAAGTATAGATTTGCTGAACTTGCAATAATATGAAGGAACTTTGTGTAAGGCAAAACAGCAATAAAAAAGAAAACTGTTAATGAATGAAACCACCACATTATAAAATGCATGTTCTTGGCCACATTTGCGGAGAAGCTCCAAAAAATTTTTGATAACAGGTATCCGACTGGTGAATAAAGAGCCCACTTATCTGGTGTTCCGGATACTTCTCCATGATGAATTCGTAATGCTTCAAGAATAAAACCTTGGGCAATTAAAAGTGCTAATAAACTTAAGAGAAGTTTATCTGCCGATTGATTATGAATTAAATCAGATTTTTTAACGTATCTTCTGTGAGCAAAGATTGCCAAACCGATCAGTACTCCAAATCCCAAGGTGTCACTTAATAGAGTTACTGCTAGATAAAAATCACCTTGGTAAATTCTAATCCCCAGGTCGTTATCGATAAAAACCATGGTTGTTGTAAAAAGTAGAGCAATGAAACCTATATAAATAAAGGAATGAGCAAAGCCTGCTGTTTTTTCTCTGATTGTACGTTTTTGAAAGAGAACATCTTTTATGGCATCACCGAAACGAATAAAAATAGATCCCAAATGTTTTGGATCCTCTTTCCCTTGGGCGATTAATTGAGCATGACTAAAAAGTCCACAAAATCCAACGATCATGGAGAGAACCATGATCGCATACATAGTTATAATGTTGGGAAGTGTATTAACATTCCAAAGGATCTCTCGTGTTGCGACTTCTTCCATAGGGTCTCTAAAAAACAGTAAATATAAAATTAACAGCAAAACACCCCTCGGGGGTCGATTTGCAAGTCAAATCGGTGCTGATAAAGTTCAGAATAATTACAAAACCGATTTTGTTTTGTCCACGCGAAATAAAGTAAAGATACTTTTTTATCTTGTGAAACTGATTTGCTCCTGAACGGTTAGATTGCAGAAGAAACGCGCTCTTAACCATGCTATATTTTCACAACATATTGAAATTCATGACCAGAACGGTACTTTACGGAATACTAGAACGAGGCTTCTAGGTATGTTTTAGTTGACATAAGATTGATTAGACCCCATCATATTATGGTGTTTTACTCATACATCCAGAATATCAAAGTCAAACCCACTTGCCATCGCAATTGCTGGATCCGGAAACATCTTATTAATATGAATAAGTTAGAGAGTTAATGTCCTGATATTATGGAGGGAGAGAGTAGTACGATTATTAGTTTTGTTTTCCTTTTTACTGGATTTGTAGCCCTATATTGCTTCTTCGTCGTCTCAACAGCCTCGATCCGCCGAACTAGCAGCTCTAAGTTACAGGAGCTACAAGAGTCAGGATCTATATTAGCAAATCAAGCAAGAAAAATTTTACAAAAAGGGGATAACTACCTTTTAAAATGCCAATTGGGGCAATTGATTTCTGCTTCAAGTTTTGGTTGGCTGTTTTTTGGACTTTTTCATACTGTTTGGTTTGAAAGTTACTGGAATCAGGCTGATTTGTCTTCAAATACAACCCAAGGTTTCTCTTCTTTAATTCTTGCCGGAATTTTTGCCATTTTACTTTTGGCAATGTTGACCTTCATTTTAATACAGATTGCAAAGGCAATTGTCGGGGCTCATCCAGAGAGAGTTTTATGTGCCGCATCGATTCCAATTATTGTGGTATGTAAAATTTTAGCGCCAGTTGCATGGCTTGTAACACTTGTTTCCGGAAAGCTTATTGATATTTTCAAGTTACAACGGCTGGAAGAGCGTAATTTGATTGCATCAGCTCAGGATATTAGTGAGATAGTTCTTCATAGCAGCCAAGCAGGAGAGATTGACGAGGATGAACGAGATATGATTGAGGGTGTTTTTGCCTTTTCTGATACGATAGTTCCCGAAGTTATGACACCTAGAAAAGATATCGTATTTGTAAAAATGACAAATACATTAACCGAAATTGTAAAGATTTTTAATAACAGTGGATTTTCAAGATTAATTGTCTGTGGTGATGATTTAGATGATGTTAGAGGCGTAATTCTTGCCAAAGACTTTTTGGCTTTTATTGGAAGTGATGATTCAAATTTTTCACTTGAACGTCTTATTAGGCCGGCCTATTTCTGTGACTTTAATAAAAAAGTGGATGATCTACTTCAAGATCTGAGAGGCAATGCTATTCATTTGGCAATTGTTAGAGATGAGCACGGAGGCGTTGACGGGATTGTAACCTTAGAGGATCTTGTTGAAGAGATTGTTGGAGATATTGTTGATGAGTTTGATATTGGAGACGATCAAATTAGAGTTCGTCTCATGGATGGCGGAGATCTGCTAGTAGATGGTGGTCTTTCTATCTTTGATTTAAATCTAGAATATAACCTCGATATTCCAGAAGGCGAGTATAATACCTTAGGAGGTTTTGTTTGCCATCAAGCAGGTCGCATACCTAGTAAAGGCGAAATTATAACAACCGATAAATTTAGCATTAAAGTTGAAAAAATTTATCAGAATAGAATCAAGCTCTTAAGAATTATAAAAGGGGATAAACCCCTGACAAAACTATCAGTTGTTCCCGTTAAAAATCCTGAATCTAAAAAGCCCCAAAACGAGTCAAAACAATGGGATAAGAATAGAGATAAATCAGCTTTTATTAAATAAGGCGTTACTTAACTCTTCTAATCTTATCAAATTTTTAATGTTTTCTCGGTTAGCAAGGGTTGTATCTGTATGACTGGTGATTCTGTAGTAAATCCCAACTTAACAAACATCAAAGAAACTTCCGCTGAAGGAGATGCAGCAGCACGAACTAAAACTACAAGTGGGGCAGAGCTAGCCAGATTTGCTGAGGATCGTGGCAAAATTGAAGAGTTATTACAGGTAAATATTGAGCCACAATCCAAAGCCGATGTTAGTGCCTCAACTGTTGTAAAAATGATGGGGCTAGCAACTAGCTCAGAGCTAAAACTGATTGAAGGTAAGTTAGATCTACTTTCCGGTCGATTGGGTAATTTTAATATACGATTAGAAAGAGTAATGACTCAGCTTAATAATCTACCAAGTGCAAATGATTTTGAAAGATTAGAAGCTCATTTTTCTTCTCTGCGCTCTCTTCTAAAAGACGCAACATCTCAAACTAAAAGTGTTGCCTCTGAAGAAGGAGTTACGAAAGAAAAATTACAGGCATTTATAAATAAAGATGAAGCATCCGCAAATACTTCAACTGTAATTGATTCTTCAGGGATCCCGAAAGTCGAGTCTAAATAGTTTTTATATTTTTTGGTTGATACAATGACAATTAGTAAGAAAGGTTTAAATTCACAGATTCAGAAAGAAGTTAGCTCTAGTTCTGATTTGACAGTTTCGTCTAGCAAGAAAAAAAAGAAAAGTTACGTTATGGATCTTAGGGTTCATACGCCGGCTTCTGTTGGTTATTTTGGAATAGAAGGAATTGATACTGCACCTGCTATGGTGAGCTTGGCTAAAGTCAAAAAGCTTGACGTGATTGCTGTAACAGATTTTTATAGTGGCGGATTCATTGACTCAGTAATTGCTGCTGCCAAAGGTTCCTCTCTTACTGTAATTCCAGGAGTTAATCTAAGATGTACTCTAGGTGTTTGTAATGATGTGATTCTAACTTGTTTGTTTCCCGAGAGTTTTACAGGTAGGGATGTAGAAGCATTCCTTAGAAATATTAATGTTCCTGTAGAAGCATCCGGTCGTAAGGAATATATAGTTTCAAAGCCTCTTCAACAGATAGTATCTATTATTGAATCCTCGAATGGTGTTGTAATGCCTAGCCGAATGGATCAAACGCCTCATAGACTTAGTGCCATTCCGGCCTTGATAAATGAATTTGGCTTTAGAACCTTTGATCTTGCATATCCAGATTCGGCACAGTATTTCAAAAAGAATTGGCCAAAAGTCAAATTTAATCTTTTTAGCTTCTCTAATGCTAACTCATTGGCACAGCTTGGAACTCGAACTGCTAGAGTTAAGATGCCTGAAGCTGGTTTTGATGGCGTAAAGGCTATGACAAGCCGCGTGGCTGTTTAATAGTTTTATAGTGTTTTTCAAAAGTCTTTGCCGAATCAGAAAACATTGCAATGGAGACTAGGTTAAATCTTATTTCTTGTTAACCCTTCGGGTTAACAATGATTTTTGAAAATGAAAAACACTATTTATTATCCCTCCGGGGGATAGTAACTTTCTAAAGCCTTTGCTTTT
>JAWXBT010000029.1:0-13993 GCA_034440315.1 bacterium | reverse complement strand
GGATTATAGTGAGCCAATACCAAAATAGATTTAGCTTGATTGATTTTTTCTACAACTTTATCAAGGTTATCTTTGTGTTGCATGTAAAGAAACTAACAAATTAAAATTTAAGATTCGGTTTTCTTTTCAATTTCAGCAACTTTCTTCATTAAAGCTTGGGTCTCATCAATAATATCAAGTGTATCATCGTAGTAAAATTTTAATTCTGGTACGAACTTTATGCCCAATTCTAAAGCCAGCTCTCGTCTTAGAATTCCCTTTGCACTCTCAAACCCATCTTCTACGAGTTTGATTTTTTCTTTACCACCAGTAACACCCCAATAAACTTTAGCTAATCGTAAATCTGTCGTAACTCTTACACCTGTGATCGTTACCATTTGAAAACGAGGATCGGATAATCGCAACAAATGCATTGCTAAAATGCTACGGATTCTTTCCGAAATTTTATGTACTCGAGTTTGATTAGCCATACTTTTGGTTAAGAGAGAGTATCTGCGATCTCTTTAATCTCAAATACTTCCATGATATCTCCAACCTTTATATCACTATATTTTTCTATGCCTAATCCGCATTCATAACCGGATTGAACTTCCTTAACATCGTCTTTGAAGCGACGTAAACTCGACATTTTACCTTCGTGAATAAGTTTATTGTCTCTCAAAAGTCGAATCATAGCACCACGCTTGACCATGCCGTCTAATACATAGCCTCCAGCAATTGTGCCGATCTTTGGCACAACGAAAGTATTTCGTACTTCCACGCGACCTAAGTTTGCTTCCTGACGAACTGGAGCCAATAAACCGACCATGGCATTTCTGATATCATCAACCAATTCATAAATTACATTGTAATATCTAATCTCAACACCAGCAGCTTCTGCATCTCGAGTTGCTCTTGGCTCAGCTCTGACACCAAAGCCTACGATTACAGCTTTTGAAGTTTGAGCTAACTTAACGTCATTTTCGGTAATCCCACCTACTGCAGAATGGATCACCGCTACCTTTACTTTATCGTAAATTAGTTTTTCAACGGCAGTTCTTACAGCTTCAAAACTTCCGTGAACATCTGCTTTAATAATAATATTAAGTTCAGGCACAACTTTTTCAGAAACTTTCTTAGAAAAGGCCTCGAAGCTAATAGGACCACCAGCAGAAGTAAGTTGTTCTTTCTTGGTTTTCTTATCTGCTCTGACTTGAGCAATCTCTCGTGCATCTGAATCAGAATCGACCACAAACATGTCGTCTCCTGCTTCAGGAATTCCACTAAAACCAGTTATTTCAACTGGAGTTGAGGGCCCCGCTTCCTTAAGATGAATACCATTGTAATCGATCATGGATTTTACACGACCGTATTCAGCACCAGAAACGTAAGCATCGCCAACCCTAAGAGTTCCATTTTGAACAAGAATTGTAGCTACAATACCTCGCCCCTTATCCTGACGTGATTCAATTATTGTTCCGGTAGCTTTTCGAACTGGATTAGCTTTCAGCTCTAAAACTTCAGCTTGGAGAAGAACACCATCTAACAATTCCTTAAGCCCTTGCTTCTTTAGTGCCGAGACTGGAAAGAACATCACCTCACCACCCCAATCCTCAGATTGAACTGAATGCTCTGCCAGTTGTTGCTTAGCTCTATCAATACTAGCTCCTTGCTTATCCATCTTATTAACAGCAACAACAATTGGAACTTTGGCTGCTTTAGCATGCGAAATGGCTTCTATAGTTTGAGGCATAACACCATCATCTGCTGCTACAACCAGTATTACTATGTCAGTAACCTTGGCACCTCTTGCTCTCATGGAAGTAAAAGCAGCGTGACCAGGAGTATCGATGAAAGTAACTGCTTTTCCAGATGGCAGGATAACTTTATACGCACCAATGTGTTGGGTAATGCCACCATGTTCCTTTGCAGCTACGGAAGTTTCTCGAATTGCATCAAGTAAGGAAGTTTTACCGTGATCTACGTGACCCATTACTGTTACAACAGGTGCTCTCATTAAGTTAGAAGCCGGATCTTCATCTTTAACGGCAGTAATAAAGTCGGTTTCATCGAAAGCTACACTTTCAACTTGAAAACCAAATTCCTCTGCAATAACACGGGCAGTGTCAATATCAATTGGCTGGTTGATCGTGGCCATCTGACCAAGATCAAAAAGTTTTTTAATAACTTCGCCAGATTTAAGACTCATGCCTTTAGCAAGCTCTCCAACAGTAATTACTTCATCAATCTTTACAACTTTCTTAGAAGCCTTCATTGCTCGGGATTCTTGAGCTGAGTTTTGATCTAAAGAATAACTATCGTTTCTATCCCCTTTTTGACCTTTTCTCTTTTGAGCTCTCTTTACTAAGCGACCGTCATAATCAACTAGATCCCCACGTGTAAATTCCTTTCTACGGCCCCTCTTTTCTCTTTCAGTCTTACTAAGCGGTCCAGCTTTTTTATCAGTGCCTGATTCAAAAGCGACAACTGGTCCAGATCCAATACGAACAGGTTTTTCTTTTGGTTTTAAAGCTATGACTTTCTTTTGAGGCAGTTCAATACGACCCAAAATCTTAGGACCTGGTCCTCTTGGAGGTACATTAATAGGCGTAGGAGTTTTGGCTTGAGAAACTGGAACTTGAACAACTGCTTCTAGTGCAACTTCTTCAACTAAAGCAGTAACAACAGATACCTCTTCTTGGGGAATAAATTCTTCTACCTTAGCTGCTTCTGCGTGAGAACCATTTGAAGAAAAAAGATCTTCGGCGGCTTGAAATCGATCTACGTGAGCTGGAGCTTCTTCAATTTCAACCTCGATATGAATTGGGGTTTCTTGAACTTCTGCTTCAGGCGCATCATCAGTGCCACCCTTTCTTCTTCTAATAATATTTCCGCTCCTTCTTACAGTAACCGCATTACCTGAAGAATCTTTTTGAACCGTCTCTTTAACACCCTTGGCTTCTGGATTACCCAAAGCAGTTCTAATGATTGCACGTCTAATCTGATCAGCTTCTGAATCTTCGAGGGAGCTAGAATGTGAAGCTTTCATTGCAATATTTAAATCATGAACAAGGGTTATTACTGCCTTATTATCGACACCCAACTCTTTCGCTAACTCGTAAACTCTTATCTTTCCCATACTTACAAAATCTTTATTTTTCTCTTAGTGTTTTTTAACAAATCGTTTTTTGTATTCGATACATCTTTCAATACAATTTCTTTTACTTCCTTAATAACCTCGGAAATTTGAGTAAGCCTTATTTCCCCTTTCGGTAACTTTAAGGCTCTTTCCCATCTCTCATATTCAGCAAACCTACTAACACATTGCCAAGTTTGATGAGCATACGCTCCTCTTCCTGGGCTGGAATAATTAATATCCCACTTTAACTTTCCTGCTTCGAAGACAAACCTAAAAAAATCTTTTTTTTTGCCTTTCTTTTTACAGAAAATGCAACTTCTCTGGGGTTTGTTTTTAATCACCCAGAATTCCTTACAACATTCTATCGATAGGTCTCGACTTTAAGAACACATCAGTTGAACCACGAACTGTATCTGCTTCCTCAAGAGTTAAGCCAACTAAGTTTGTAAGATCATCAGCTTCACAAGTAGCGAGCTTTTGAATCGTATTAAATCCACCTCTAATTAATCGATTTGTAACATCAACATTCAATCCAAGTTTATTAACGTCACTCAACACAGCACCGTCAACAATCGCGCCACTCTCAATTAATTTATCAGAGTATTCTTTAGCATTCTTTAATATCTCAGAAGCCAGTTCTCCTGTAATGCCCTCAACATCAAGAAGTTCTTCAAGTGATAAATCTGCCACCTCTTGAACTGTTCTATACCCTTCTTGGAATAAAAGTTCGGCGTGATTAATCGCAATGCCAGGAATAGATTCAAGTGCTAATCGTGCACGTTTAGATTCTTCCTCAGCAACGGAAACGCTTCTTACATCGATCTTCCAACCAGTAAGCTTACTTGCAAGTTTGACATTTTGACCTTTTCTACCAATTGCCAAGGACAACTGATCGTCTGCAACGATGACTTCCATAGAATGCTCATCTTCATCTAAAACGACTCTACTAACTTCTGCCGGAGCCATCGCTCTAGCAACAAAAGAAGGGGCGTCTGGGCTCCAAACTATAATATCAATTCTCTCGCCACGCATTTCTGTAACAACAGCTTGAACACGAGATCCTTTTATACCAACACAAGCACCAACTGGATCTACACCACTGTCATTTGATGAAACAGCTATCTTAGCTCTCTCTCCTGGCTCCCTAGCTGCAGCTTTAATCTCAACTACACCTTCTGCGATTTCAGGAACTTCAAGCTCGAAAAGTTTTTTTAGAAAATCAGGGTGACTTCTTGTTAAAATAATCTGAGGCCCTCTAGAAGTTGGATCCACATCAAGGATCATACCCCGAATCCTGTCTCCTCTTCTGTATCTCTCTTTAATAATTTGTTCGCGGCGAGGAAGTACTGCGTCTGTACGACCCAAGTTTACAATTAAATTGCCTCGCTCATATCGTTGAACGATGCCGTTAATGAGTTCCCCTTTGCGATCTTTAAACTCACCAAAGATAACATCTCTTTCTGCATCGCGAACTTTTTGTATTATAACTTGTTTTGCAGTTTGTGCGGCAATTCTACCTAATACAGTTGTATCAAGCTTCCTACCAAGTTCATCTCCGACCTGTGCATCAGCATCATAATCTTTGCGAGCTTCAGGTAGTGAGATCTGAGTAGCAACGTCTTCAACTTTATCAACTACAGTCTTAAATTCGATAACTTCAATAGTTCCATTATCTTCACTGAATTGAGTTTCTAAGTTAAGATTGTGACCATAGTGTTTCCTTGCTGCTGAGAGCATGGCTGACTCAACTGCTTCAATTAACACTTTTCTATCAATCCCCTTATCTTTACCGATCTGATTCAGTATTGAACTTAAGTCAAAGGACATACATTAATCTCTCTATTTATTATCAAAATTAAAATCAATTCTTGCTTCTTTAATGGCACTAAATGGGATCTTTAAAGTTTCTTCCTGCTTATCTTCTCTGACATTTACGCCAGTTACATCACAAGATAAAATTGTTCCGTAAATTGAACGTGCTTTCGATTCACCAATTGCATCAACATTAATCTTCACATGCTCACCAACTGAATTCTTGAAATGCTCTGGTCTTCTCAATCTTCTATTGATCCCGGGAGTTGAAACTTCAAGGACATATGCTCCTACAATTTCAACATTCACATCCAGCACCATTCCGATCCGTCTGGCTACTTTTGCACACTTATCAAGATTAATACCTTTACCCTGGCCATCTTCCCCAGTTAAAAAAACGCGAAGATTCCCTTTGCGCCCTACTGGAAGATCTAGATCAAACAAAAAGTAGCCTTCATCCTTAACAACGGACTCAACAAGCTCCCACATTTGAGAATAACCAAGCATTCAATAATCCAAAAAAAATCAAGCCAGTCAAAAGACAAAACTATTTGCGCGCTTCATTGTAATGACAATGAAACACAACCAAAAAAACTCACCTGTCAGATTGACAAGATAAAGACGAACCAGGAATCACAGAAAGAAAAGGAATTTCTTCTGTTAAACCAACAACATACGGCTTGAAGGAGAAAATACTATCATTTTTGCAAGATTGCAGCAACTAGTGTCACTCGACTATGATATGTACCTAACTTTTACACCTTTAAAGATAATAATGCGTTTTATGAATTGAAATTTTAGCGGGGTAAATCGTCCATGATCTTTTGATGGATTCTAAAGATTGTTCAAAGAAAGCTTTCGAAGAACTTCTCAAAAACAATGCCCAAAAACTAAAGTGAAGAGCTTTTGCTTCACAAGAATAGATAATACTTTAATTTTAATACACGATCTGAGCTGACATTTTAACTTATGAAAACTACAGTAAAAAAACTTGTACTGTTACAATATCTAAATCCCTCTACATTATTTTATCAAAAACCAAATTATCCAATAAGAAAGATCAAAAATACATCCATCCTCGAGTTGTTTTTTATAATATTTCTGGGAACGGTTTTTTTGCTTCCCTGTAATACCAATGCCGATGTACCTCTTTCTCTTAATGAAGTTCTCAAGCTAGCAGAAAAAAGGTCTGCTGCGCTGCGTGCAGTGCAACAATCGATCGCCTCCTTGGAAGCTGAGATTCAGGCAAGAGATCTTGAACTTTCTCCAATTTTAAGTGCGGAAGTTGCGACTGGCCATGACAATCGTGAAAATCGCAATATTACTTCAACAGATATTGGTGACTTAGAGAGTAGCCAAGGCCGACGAGGACGCTTCGGATTGTTTGATACCGAAATCTCAAAGCCATTCAGTACTGGTACGACAATCGCGCTCAGAGCCGGACATGACATCCGAGAATCCGGTGATCAGAATCAATCTAGTAACGTCGCAAACTGGGAAGTTAGACTCTCGCAATCTCTTTGGAGAAATGCATTTGGTCGCTCAACTGACCTGCGACGAGAGGCTGAAATTTCCGAACTAAAAAGCCGTCGCTACTCTGCTCTTTCTGTACAACAAACATTTCTCGAAAATACTGAAATTGCATTTTGGGATCTAGTGCTCGCCAATAAAGAAGTTGCAATTCGCCATGAAAATCTAAAAAGAAGTTTGGCTTTAGAAAACTGGATGCGCGAAAGGATATCTCGCTTTTCAGCCGAAGAGACAGACCTCTTACAGGTACAATCCCTTCTTAGTGAAAGACAACTCGATCTCACTAGCACAAAAAATGCTTTAGAAAATGCAGCTAATCGGATTCGTCAATTGATTCCAGAGATCAATCCAATGGCTTGGAAGATTAATCTGCCATCGCTCGAAACAAATCGTGATCCGGCAGGACTTCTCTTAACTCCTACTCAAAGCCTGAACTCTAAAATTCCAGTTAAGCTGACTGCTTTAGGAGCTGTTTATCTGGCACATCAACTTCGAGTTGAGGCAGCTCGCATCTCTGACTCATTAAATCCTTCGCTCAATGCGTATGTTGATTATGGAGCAAACGGATACGAGAATCGCTTCGATTCATCCTGGACTACTGCCGCAACTGAGGACTCAAGTGCTGTAAGAGTTGGACTGCTCTTCTCTGTTGAACTCGATTCTAGCCTTAAGAATCAACGAAGATTATCGGCTACTCTCGGAGCAGATGCACAGGAGTCACGGGCCAACGCTCTTGCTTTGGAGTCAAACATCGGCTGGCAGGAATTGACAAGGGAGATAAGTAATCTTCAGCAACAAATAAGCCAGGCCAGAAAACTCAGCTCTTTGCAACAAAAAAAAGTCGAAGCTGAGCGAGAACGATTCGAGCAAGGAAAAAGCACTACGTTTCAGATTACTACATTTGAAAAGGATGCCGGCGATAGTCAAATTCGATTGTACAGACTTCTCGCTTCATTGCGTAAAGCCGAAAGTCGGGCTCGCTCATTCAGCCTTGAGGAGAGCAGTTCGTAATGAATCTAATAGCAATTTCAATAAAGCGTCCAGTATTTGCTTGGATCCTGATGTCAGCATTAATTATTTTTGGTGCCATCTGTTTTCTTCGACTTGGAGTAAGTCAACTCCCCGATGTTGATTTTCCAGTCCTGAGCATCTCCGCCGATTATGAAGGAGCTTCTCCAGAAGTTGTAGAAGCTGAAATTATTGATCCAATTGAACAATCTCTTTTGGCAGTTGAGGGAATTGAAGAGATGCGAGCTTCCATTCGCCAAGGAAGCGGAACTATCACACTCAATTTCGCTATCGAAAGAAACGTAGATATCGCGCTACAAGAAGTTCAAACAGCCATCAGTCAAGTTCGCCTGCCTGAAAACGTAGATCCGCCGATTGTCCGCAAACGCAATCCAGAAGAATCTCCGATTATGTTCATCTCAGTTAGTACTACCAAACCACTGCGTGAGACATTAGTATGGGCAGATCTTTATTTGCTTGATCAGTTTCGATTTATTCCCGGAATTGGCGAGGTCGACATCGGTGGATTTAGCACTCGAAATCTGCGTGTCTGGCCGGATCTTAAAAAACTTCGCGAATTAGATCTTACTGTTGTGGATCTGCTTGATGCTATTCAATCACAGCATATAGAAGCCGCAGCTGGTCAAATTTCAAATCTCAAAAAAGAATTTCGGGTACGCTGGCTCGGGGAAGCAACTACTCCTGAGGAATTAGGCAAGATTAGAATCCTTCGTCGTGGTGGACAGATTATCCAAGATCGCGTTTACAGCATTGCAGATGTGGCCATGGTAGAGGATGGGCTGAGTGATATCCGCAGAATTGCTCGGGCGGATGGAAAAGAGGCAGTTTCTTTCGCAATCCGAAAGCAGCGTGGTGGTAATGAAGTTACTCTTGCCAAAGAAGTTCGAGCCCGAGTTGAGACACTCCGACCAAATCTTCCTGAAGGATACGATCTCAAAGTTAACATCGATTTCACTGAATCAACTGAAGCTGTCGTATCAACGACCATTGAAAAACTTATCATGGCAGCGATAATTACAATTCTTGTCTGCTTTTTATTTTTGGGAAGTATTCAAGCTGCCATAAACATTCTCTTCTCAATTCCTACTTCTATTATTGGCACATTTATAATCCTGTACTTCTCCGGATTTACTCTTAATCTATTTACACTTTTAGCACTCACTCTAGCTATTTCGATTGTTGTTGATGATGCCATTATGTTGCTCGAAAATATCGTACGTCATTTTAGGATGGGTAAATCTGCAACCCAAGCAGCATACGATGGCTCAATGGAGATCTTGCCAGCAGCAACGGCAGCTACTCTTGCGGTTGTGGCAGTTTTTCTTCCAGTAGTTTTTATGTCTGGTATTACAGGAAAATTTTTCTTTCAATTTGGCGTAACGATGTCAGCTGCCGTAATGCTTTCATTATTGGAAGCAGTGACAATTACACCAATGCGCTCAGCACTGTTTCTGCAAAGAGGTCCAAAAACTGGACGATTTGAAGTTTTCTTGGAAAATCTTTTCCATTCAGGTGCCAATTTTTACCGCAATGTTTTGGTTAATACTCTGAAGCACTCAAAAATTATCGTATTTGGATCCTTTCTAATGTTCGCTGTATCAATGTTGCTCATCTCAAAGGTTAAAAAAGAGTTCGTGCCACTTCAGGATCAAAATTTCATAGCTCTTTCGGCACAAACTCCTACTGGAACTGCAATAGAAGAAACTTATAATAAAGCTTTGGAGATTGAAAAAGTACTTCAGCAGCAGTCTCAGATTCAACGCTTCATTATTTCAATCGGAGGTGGCGGTGGAGTCTCTAACGTCAACGGTATTTTTATTCCCATCTTTCTAAAACCACGTGAGTTAAGAACAGAATCTCACATCGACATCATGAATTCTTTACGTGGACAATTTTCTAATATCAAAAATATTCGTATTCAGATGAGAGATAATTCCACTAGAGGTCTTACTTCAGGAAGACAGGAACCAGTCTCTTTCAATCTTCGTGGTCCCAACCTTGAGGTCCTCAATGAGAAAGGTCTTTTGATCATGAAACAGCTTCAAGACGAAGGGCTTGTAATTGATCTAGATACTGACTTTAAGTTGGGTCTACCTGAATTTCTTATTAGCCCAAACAGAGAAGCCATGGCAGAAAAAGGCGTAAGCATAGAAGCAATAGCCAGGACACTCAGTGCTACGATAGCTGGGTTGCGGCAGAATCAGATTACATCAGATGGTCGTCGATATGACATTCGCATTAAAGTTCCTGAAGCACATATGATGACTGCTAAAGACGTTGAGCTAATTGAAGTCCGCAACAATTTTGGATTACGAGTTCCGCTATCGGAACTTGTAACATTTGAAGAAAGGGATACATATCAAGCCATAACTCGATTGAATCGCCAACGCTCGATCGGTATCTATGGTAGCCCTGCATCTGGACGATCTCAAGGAGAGGCTTTGGAAAGAGCCCAGACGATCTCAAAAGAGATTTTGCCTCAAGGATACACATTTAGTCTCGAAGGAGCATCTGCGGGATTAAATGAAAGTTTTCAAAGTTTAGTGATGGCACTAATCTTAGGTATTGTTGTTGCCTACATGATCCTAGCCGTTCAATTTAATTCCTTCGTACATCCATTCTCAATCTTAGCCGCTTTGCCGTTTAGCCTAAGCGGAGCGCTACTTATTCTTTGGATCGCAGGAGAATCTATTAATCTATTCAGTTTCATTGGCTTGATTGTTTTAATGGGAATTGCAAAAAAGAACTCAATTCTCTTGGTCGAGTTTACAAATCATGTTCGCAAAAACGGAAAATCAGATGTGGTAGCTGCTCTCCTTGAAGCTTGTCCAATTCGGCTTAGACCAATATTAATGACCTCAGTCGCTACTGTTGCGGCAGCCATTCCTCTTATTATGGGAGATAGTATGGGACAAGAAACTCGTACTCCTATGGGACTCACTATCGCAGGCGGAACAGTTGTTTCAACAGTGTTTACGCTCTTCGTAGTACCTAGTCTTTATAAACTTTTATCTTTCTTTGAGTCGAAATCGCAACCAGAGTTTGAGATTAATAGTTAGCAATAAACCAACAGCCTACTCCCACTTCACATGAAACTTTCCTTGCCTATCGTTCCTTTCGAAGGTATGTGCTCCAAAAAAATCTCTCTGGGCTTGAATCAGATTATGAGGCAGTGAGTTACTTGCAAAAGCATCATAATAAGAAAGGGCTGAGGAAAAACCAAGAACCGGTATGCCGAAAAGAGATGCTTGAGAAACAATTTCCCTGAGTCCCTGTATGGTATCTGTAATTTCTTTGGCGATTGATGGTGCTAAAAGTAAATGTGTTAGAGCAGAATTTTCTTTATAAGCTGCAATAATTAATTCTAAAAACTTAGCTCTAATGATACAGCCGCCGCGCCAAATAGTTGAGAGTTCTTTCAAATTAATTTGCCAGCCATTTTTTACTGAGGCTTCTGAGATTATGTGAAATCCTTGGGCATAGGCGAGAATTTTTGAGGCATACAGAGCATCATGAACGGCTTTAATTAAATCACCTTCAAACTTTTTTGGGGTTGGGGCTTTACTAGAAACTTTTAAAATCTGAGCTCTTAGATCCTTTTTTGCACTAATGTTTCTTGATTCAACTGCCAAAGCTAACGTCGGAGCTGGAATGCCCAATTCAAGGGCTGCTTCAATAGTCCAACGTCCAGTGCCTTTCTGCTCAGCTTTATCTAAAATTTTATCTAGAATGAAACCATCTGCCAAGTCATCCTGCTTAGCAAATATCTTAGAAGTAATTTCAATTAGAAATGACGAGAGCGGTCCTTTATTCCAATTACAAAAAACTTCTTCTAATTTTTGCGGAGTGAAACCACCAACTTTTCTTAAAATATCATAAGATTCAGCAATTAACTCCATGTCAGCGTATTCAATTCCGTTATGAATCATCTTAACGAAATGTCCAGAACCACCTGATCCAATATATGTATGACAAGGTGTCGGAGCTTTAGCTGAAACAGCATCAAAGATATCTTTTACTTCTTGCCAAGCTCCCTTTTGACCACCGGGCATTATACTAGCACCATTAAGAGCCCCTTCTTCACCTCCCGAAACTCCAACTCCTAAAAAGAAAATTCCCTGAAGATCTAAAAACTTCTCTCGTCTTTCAGTATCTTTAAAATATGAATTTCCAAGATCAATTACGATGTCTCCTTTTTCCAAAAAAGGAAGTAGTCCTTCTATAACTGCATCAACTGGAGCACCGGCATTTACCATTAAGCAGATTTTGCGAGGCCGATCCAGGGTTGCAACAAGCTCTGAGAAATTATGGGCAGGAATAAATTTTTTATCTGAGTATTCCTGCATGAACTTTGCTAAAACGTCTTGGCTTCTATTATAAACGGTTACTCTATAGCCATTGTGCTCCATATTTCGAGCAAGACTGGCTCCCATTACACCTAAGCCAATCATGGCTATATCTGCTTTCATACTGCCTCTTTTAAATAAATTCCTTCAGGACCAACAATCACAGAGAGCACGCTAGGTTCTAGATCTGAGCCAGAAAAAAGTTGCTTCGTAAGGTGCTTTAATCCAGCACCATTATTTAAAAATCCTGCTAAAATAAAATCAATAAGTCTTATTTCTTCATTAGGTTCTAATGTGCGAGAGAAAGCTATGATTGTATCTGAGGCTTCAAGTGGTAAGGAAGAAAGCTCAACATTCACTAATGAGTTTGCTCCAACATAGTTCTTCGAAGAGGAACTATTGCCTCTATCTTCTTCTACAAAAAAAGGCACAACTTCTTCATTTCGAACGATATAAACAGATCCAGAATCTGATTTTGCAACTCCAATATTACCATTACAAATGGCAATGCCTAAAAGTGAAGTGCCCATTCTTCCGCCAGCAGCAAGCTTATGACCAAATTCATATACAGATCGATTTGCTTCTTTAAATGCCAACTCAAGAGCTTCTAGCAAGAAAGTATCATCAATATTTGCAGTATTCGTTTTACTGATTAAATGCTGACTTACTGCGGCTGAAAAATGTTCTAGTGCCAAACGAGAGGAAATCTGTCCACTAACTGAGTTACTTGATCCTGATGCAAAGCCCGCGACAAGACATCCAGCTCGTTGAAGAGGATTAAATACAGAATATAACTCGGTATCACCAAGGCCAGAAGAACTGCCTACAATTGAGCAATCAATTTTTGTTAAATTCATTTAACTCTTCATACAGATGAGTGAGGCGATAAATAAGCTTTATCACCGGATCTCTACGGTGTTACTACACTTATAACATGGGAAAGAGAAGCAACAGCTGTAGTTGCGAAATTATATACCTGTGAAGGGAAAATACCTAGAAAGATGGTTGCTATTGCGCAAACATACAACGCTGAGCGCATTGACCAATCGAGTTCAATAGGCTGGTTACCTTCCGAATCAGCAAAGTACATAGCTACCAAGACTCTAAGATAATAATAACAAGAAATAGCAGAATTAATGACGGCAATGATTACAAGACCAAGATAGTCAGCTTGAATTACTGAATTGAAAATATAAAACTTTCCCAAAAATCCAGCTAATCCAGGAGGAAGGCCAGCTAAGGAAAACATAAATATAGTCATTAAGATTCCAAGAACTGGATGAGAGAATCCAACCCCATTAAATCTTGATATTTCATCACCCTCGACCCCTTCAGGTGCCGAATCTGAAACTGCAATTATGACTCCAAAGGCTCCGAATGTCATAACCATGTAGGCAACTAAATAATAAATAATCGAAGAACCACCACCAAAACCTGGGGCCAAAAATGCCATGAACATATATCCAGCGTGAGCTATGCTTGAATAGGCTAGCATTCTTTTGACACTTTTTTGACGAAGCGCAACCAAGTTTCCTACCGTCATAGTTAAGACAGATAAGATCCAAATTACATGTGACCAATGCTCAAAAATAGATGCCTCACCAAACATTACCCATAATCCTCTCAGAGCAACGGAAACGGCTGCAACTTTTACAACACAGGCCATAAAGGCAGTTACTGGAGTTGGAGCACCTTGATAAACATCTGGAACCCAGAAATGAAAAGGTACAAGTCCAATTTTAAAAGCAAAGCCAACTAACATAAATCCAAGAGCCATATAAAGAAGTGTATTATTGGCAAAATTTCCAGTAATAAGAAGATTTGAAATATCTGAGATGACTAAGGATCCTGTTAAGCCATAGATAAGGGAAATGCCATAAAGAAAGATCGCCGAACTAAAAGATCCTAAAAGAAAATACTTAAGACCTGCTTCACTCGAACGACTGCTCCAAAGATTAAAAGCACACAAACAGTAAAGTGCTATCGACATTATCTCAAGTCCCAGAAAGAGTAGTATCATTTCGCGAGCAGCCACCATAATAAGAGCACCAGATATGCTCATCATAAATAAAGAATAGTACTCATTACCAGAAGCTGGAATTTCTTTTGAAAGTGACTTTTCGCCCAACAATAAAGCTATAAAAGAACCGCCTAGAAT
>JAWXBT010000028.1:0-2967 GCA_034440315.1 bacterium | reverse complement strand
TCAAAATGTGAAAGGTGTACAGCTTCTGTAAGAAGAGGATTTGCCAAAACTTCGGCTCATTTGTTTTTGAATTTGGAAGTCGCAAATGGAAAAGGAGGGTGAGAAGCGAAGCTTCGCAAGGCCGGAGCACTGGTGCGAGGCGGGGTAGCGGAATTTTCCAGCAGGAAAATATCCGTGACTTGGGGATGAATTTTCCATTTGCTCCTCTTTTTGTTTTGGCGAAATTCGGGGCGGGTACATAATTTAATATCCACATATAGAAATATCTTTCTATATAGAATATATGTTACAATAGTTGGTTGACTATTAGCAACTGTAAAGTTGTGGATATGTCAAATATTTCAATAAAATTCGGAAAGAGAGCTAAAGAGCTTCGTTTGAAAAAATCTATGTCGCAAGGCGATCTGGCTAAAATTTTAGGTGTTCATCCTACCTACATCTCTGGAATAGAAAGGGGTGTGAGAAATATGGCTTTGAAAAATATTGAGAGACTTGCAATAGCACTAGATGTTAAAATTGAGGAGCTGATCAAATAAATAAATATATGTCTAATCAAAGCAATAATAATTTCTCACATACTTCTCGAATCCCTGATCTATCAAAGCCAATTGGCTATTTGGGACACGTAAGAGAACAGTTTGAGATTGAACCCATGAAAGCAATCTCTGATTTACTCGAAGAGATTGAGAGTGATTCATCAAATGTAGCAAGAGTATCTGGAAAATATAATAAAGACACATACTCTCAACTTCTCGAGAAATATGCTGTGGTTCCTGTTGAGTCTTCAATCAATCCGACTGCTCTAGTTCAGGATATTTCAAAAGACCTTTTTGGTGGTATACCACTCTGGAGAAGTCCAAATTTGCAATACAATGTCGGTGCGGCCGTGAACCGTGTTTCCTCAGCTTTATATTCATTAGCACTTGATTTAAATATTTTTAATATTAATGACGGGCTATCTGGCAACACAGTAATTGCAGAACATGCTGTTACTCGCATTCTCTCAGAACTTGCCGATGTTAATCATAAAACCTCATGTGGGTTTTTCACTTTCGGAGGAACTGCAACGAATTTATATGCGATCAAACTTGCAGTGGCAAAAATATTTCCACAATCAAGAAAAGATGGAATCCCTCACAATATAAAAATTGCAATAACTGAAGATTCGCATTTTTCACACCTTAATGCTTTGAATTGGCTCGGTGTTGGTGTAGGAAATGCCTTGGTAATTAAAGCAAATACGGACAGAACCAGTAACCTACAAGACGCTGAAGAAAAGTTAAAAGTGGCGATCGAGTCGGGAGATAAAATTCCAGTCATTGTGATAAATGGAGGTACTACTTATGACAATGTTATCGATGATATTGGCGGATTTGTTTTGTTACGGAACAATTTGGTTAAAAAATACAAACTCGATTATATTCCGCAAATACATGTTGATTCTGTGATTGGTTGGTCGTGGCTAATGTTCAAGGATTACGATTTCGAAAAAAATAAATTAGGGATAGAATCCTATACTCTTAAGCTCTTAAAAAGTCAGTACGATAAAATAAAAAAAGTAAATCTAGCGGATAGTTGGGGAATTGATTTTCATAAAGGAGTGGGGTCATGCCCTGTACCTTGTAGTTTGATTATGATCAATAATGCTGAAACTGCTTCCTTCCTTTCCTATAATGATAATGTGGACACACATCAACTTGCTCGTGAGTTCAGTGAGTTTTCTCCGGTAGATTATACTCTTGAAACTTCTCGTCCTGCAGGCGCTGCATTGGCAGCACTAGGGGCAATTCGCGCTTTAGGTAAAACCGGTTATCAAGCACATCTCGGTAATCTTGTTCAGATGAATCAGTTATTGCGACAAATACTTTTACAAAACAATAGAAGTGATGTTGTTATATTAAACGAAAATTCCCCAGGATATGTGTCGATGATTAGAGTATATCCTCCCGAGCTTGCTCAAATGAAAGACCTCGAAGTTTCGAGCTCTGATAAAACTGCTATCAGTTATACGGAGAAAATAAATATCTACATGAAATCGTTTTTTAAGTTTGATATTGAAAATCGAATGAAATATTCGAAAGGTGTTGAATATTCTTACAGCAGTAAATATATTTCCACTTTTTCTGGAGCAAAAATGGGTGCTCTAAAATTTTATCCAACTTCTCCATACATTAATGCCGATTACATTCGAGAGGCCATCGAGGTTTTACTTCGTCAAAAAGATACATTTGATTCAGCAAATAGTTAAGTTTGTAGATATTATTTTAGTATAGTATTATTGTTCTATATGAGAGCAATAATACTTGCCGCTGGAACAGGAACAAGATTTGACGGAGCCGTTAAGGGGCTGTTAAAAATAAACAATGAGACTCTTGTTGGTAGGCTTGTTCGGCAACTAAAAGAGAGTGGCATTCAATCAATTTATGTTGTAGTTGGTTATCACGCCGAAGAGTTCTTTGCTCCTCTAGAGAATATTTCTTTGATATATGACAAATCTTTTCCTTCAGGGAAAAATTCTTATTCACTTAAAGTAGCACTTGATACTACCGGATACGATGATACTTTAATGCTTGATGCAGATATGATTCTTACCGATGAGCTCATTCCTAAACTTCTTACATCGTTTAACGGAGAATCAATTTCACTCGTGGATCTTTCGGTGCAAGATGAAGAATCTATGAAGCTAGTTATCGTTGATGATAAGATTACTAAATATTCGAAAGAAGAAGGTGTTGGAGCGGAGATTTGCTCACTTGTTTCAAGAGATAAGCTAAAAGATATTTATATAGATCTTGCTTCAGGAATATATAAATGGTGGGGCGTTGGCCCCAACACTACGGGCTTTCGTTTTGTAAACATAAATGAAGATTCAAAGTGGATGGATATAGACACTCAGGAAGAGTACGAGCAAGCAAAAATTATGTTTAAGGATTGCTAAAGTTATGAAAAAATTCTATGTTACAACAC